>JAGVJZ010000076.1 GCA_020050845.1 Gammaproteobacteria bacterium | reverse complement strand
TTGCCACCCTGGCATTTCCTCATAAATAGGAATGCACTTATCTAAAATTCTAGCATCCATAGGTAAAATATCTACTTCGCGACCATCGTATTGATAATGAGTACAAATCTTGATGGTTTCTAATTCATCCAATACATCGAGTTTCGTTAAACAGAAACCAGAGATGCTATTAATTTGTACCGAACGATGTAAAGCTACAACATCTAACCAACCACAACGTCTTGGCCGCCCGGTGACACTGCCAAACTCATTGCCTCTTTTTGCAATGCTATCGCCAACGTCATCAAACAATTCAGTAGGAAATGGGCCAGATCCAACTCGGGTGGTATAAGCTTTGGTAATACCCAATACATAATCTAAAAACAATGGACCGAAACCACTACCCGTTGCCACAGCACCCGCCGTGGTATTTGAAGAGGTAACATAAGGATAAGTGCCTAAATCAATATCCAGTAAACTGCCTTGCGCTCCTTCAAACATAATGCTGACATTATTATTTTGCAGTTTCATTAACTCAGCCGAAACATCCACCACTAAGGGCATAATGATGTCAGCTGCTGTTAAAGTTTCCTCTAACACATCCTGATAATTAATAGGATCTGCATCATAGTATTCTTGCAGTACGAAGTTATGATAGCCGGCAACTTCCTTCAATTTTTCCGTAAAGTAATCGCGATCAAATAAATCTGATACCCTCAAACTGCGACGCGCTACTTTATCTTCATAGGCAGGACCTATGCCACGACCAGTTGTACCTATGGCTTTATTTCTTTTGATTTCCCGCGCTTTATCAAGTGCGACATGATAGGGTAATAACAAGGTGCAAGCTTCACTAATACGCAACCTTTGACTGACCGGAATGCCTTTGCGTTCTAACTCTCGCATCTCTTCTAAAAATGCTGGCATTGAAAGTACGACACCATTACCAATAAAACAGGTTACGTTCTCTCTTAGAATACCTGAGGGTATCAATCGTAAAATAGTTTTTTCACCATTGATAACTAGCGTATGTCCCGCGTTATGACCACCTTGGAAGCGCACCACGGCAGCAGCTTGATCGGTAAGCAGGTCGACAATTTTACCTTTACCTTCATCACCCCATTGAGTACCCAAAACAACGACATTTTTTCCCATGATAATTCCTAATTCATATCAGAACGTTTATTCTTTTGATGATAGAGATATTAATTTAATGATTCGATCTAGATCTTTGCGCGGCATTTTTACCGTTAACTCCCAACCATCTTCTAATTGTTCTTCATTGATGATTCGATGTTGCGAGTAAAGATCTGCGCGAATTTTGCCTTGTAGTTGATTTAATTTCAAAGTTTGAATCGTAACATCTGCACCTAATAATTCAGAAAGTGCTTTGTGCAATAAATCAATTCCTTGACCGGTCTGCGCAGATAAATAAACCGTACGAGGTAGATTGAGATCATCGCGATCAATATGTGGTACAGCTTCTGGAATTAAATCCATTTTGTTAAACACCAATAACTGCGGAATAGTATTGGCGCCAATCTCCTTCAAAACGGTATTAACTTGTTTTATTAAATCTTCGCGATGAAGTTGATGAGCATCCACAACATGTAACAATAAATTTGCTTGCTGAGTTTCTTCTAAAGTGGCATGAAAAGCCGCCACTAAATCATGTGGCAAGTGTCTAATGAAACCCACGGTATCTGCAACGATAACTTTACCGATAGTGGGAATTTGGATACTGCGAAGCGTTGGATCTAATGTTGCAAAGAGTTGATCTGCAGTATAAATAAAGGAAGAAGTGAGCGTATTAAATAATGTCGATTTACCGGCATTAGTGTAACCTACGATTGAAACACTCGGTATTTCAGCTTTAGTACGTGCTCGCCGACTTTGGGTCCGTTGTGATCGCACTTTTTCTAAGCGCTTGGATATATTTTTAATACGATCTCGTAATAGTCGACGGTCAGTTTCCAGCTGTGTTTCACCTGGACCACGCAAGCCAATACCACCCTTTTGTCTTTCTAAGTGAGTCCATCCTCGAATCAGACGTGTAGATAAGTGCTGCAATTGTGCTAATTCAACTTGCAACTTACCTTCAAAAGTACGAGCTCTTTGCGCGAAGATATCCAAAATTAAGCGAGTTCGATCCAGCACCCGGCAGCGCAACAGAGCTTCGAGATTACGTTCTTGTGAAGGTGTCAAAGTATGATTAAATAAAACGATCTCGGCTTGAGTTTGTTCCACAGCAAGACGAATTTCTTCAGCCTTACCGCTACCAACAAAATACTTTGCCTCAGGAATTTGGCGTGAACCGGTTACTACCGCCACCGGTTCAGCACCTGCAGATATAACAAGTTCTTGAAACTCTTCAAGGTCCTCGTGATTGATACCTTGAAGATTTAGATGTACTAAGACTGCGCGTTCGCCACCTTCTGGACGTTCAAATAAACTATTCTTTGTTGTCGTTTTCTTCAGTGCTAACTACCTCTGCATCAAAGCCTTCAAGTACAATTTTACGCATAGGCACAATTGTTGATATCGCATGTTTGTAAACGATTTGGCTAAAACTGTTTTTTAAATAGACGACAAATTGATCATAAGCCTCAATTTTGCCTTGTAGTTTGATACCATTTACCAGATAAACAGAGATGGGCACTTGCTCGCGACGTAGCGCTTCTAGAAATGGTTCTTGTAGCGACTGCCCTTTTGTTGTCATCTTTACTCTCCTTGTTATTCTTAGTGTTTATCAACTATTTTGGCCCTGTCTTTTGAAACAAAAGACCTAGCTTCTTAGGTGATCCTTTGCTCTCTACAGTACTTCGCCTCTGGGGTTTCATACTATCCAATGAGAGCTTAAAACATGATACAAAGCGATAAATATAACCTAATTCCTAATAGGTTGGTACCAAATTATCTTTTGAAGTAGAAAAAATCGCACTGGCGGCAAGAAATTCAGTCACTTCTTTTTCCAATTGTGAAGACTGGGCATTGAATGGAACGATTTTTGGCCAGTGACGAAGCCAAGTTAGTTGTCTTTTTGCTAGTTGTCGGGTCGCTGCAATAGCTTGTTCGCGCATCTGTTCTAAACTCAAGCTACCCTCCAGATATTGCCATACCTGTCGATAGCCGACACTACGCATGGCTGGCAAATCAATATCCAAATCTCCTCGCTGAAAAAGTTGTGCTACTTCTTCAATAAAACCTTGCGCTAACATCGCGTCAAAACGGCGACTAATGGTGTGGTGTAATTGTTTACGATCGACCGGAATGAGCGCTAAGTTAATAAACTTTAGACTTGAGTCTTGTAAGCCACGAACCTGCCAGTGAGTCGACATCGGAACACCGGTGAGTTCATAAACTTCCAAAGCACGTGCTATCCGCTGCTGATCTTGTTTGTCGATCCGAGCGGCGGATTCAGGATCGATTTCCACTAGTCGAGCATGCATTTGTTCCCAACCTACTTCATTGGCTGCTTCATTCAAAGAACCACGAAGCCACGCATTACTTTTGGGTAGCGGCGACAAACCTTCTTGTAAGGCTTTAAAATAAAGCATGGTGCCCCCCACCAAAATGGGAGTTTTCCCTCTTGCTTGAATATCCTGCACCAGCTTATAAGCATCTTTTTGGAATTGCGCTGCGGAATAAGGCTCCAAAGGGTCGCAGATATCAATTAAATAATGCGGACTGTTCTGTCTTTGAGCTTCACTAGGCTTAGCTGTCCCGATATCCATCGATTGATAAACTAAAGCCGAATCGACACTGATAATTTCACCCTGAAGCTTTTCAGCTAAAGATAAAGCTAGATCACTTTTTCCTGTGGCCGTCGGCCCCATCAAACAAATTATCATCAAAATCGTTACCTTTTTATGAAAAACAAATCTTATCAGGTTGCATGGAAGTTTTCTTGTTTTATTCGCTGCTATAATGAATACAGAAAAAGGGATTGGAGAACAAGGTGCAAACACTAATAAGAAATAGCCTCCTAACAATATTCATAAGCTATTCGTTAACAGTCATGGCTGCACCAACTCAAGTTAAAATTTACCAAGCTTATTCAGCTGATAATGTCCTCAATTCCGACGTAGTCATTGCACAGCATTATACAGGCCCGTGTTGGGCTGGATCTGTTGCGAACCCTGGACGTTCCGATGCTTGGCGTTGTATGACCAGCAGTCTTATCTTGGACCCTTGTTTTCAAGATGGCAGTAATATCCTAGCCTGCATCATTTCTCCTTGGAGTCATAAAGCCTCTCTTATAGAAGCGACTACCCCAATGCCCCAAAAGATGACGATTACTGTGAAAACAAAATCTCCTCCTTGGGCATTAGAATTAGAGAATGGCCAAGTCTGTACCCTATTGACTGGAACCACTATTGTCATGGGGAATGCTCGAATTAAGTACACCTGCGCTAACGAAAGGTACAGCGTGATTGGTGATGTCGACAAAAGTACTTCTCCATGGACAGCGAAAGTCTATGACTTTACTAATAAAACCGCTAGAATTACCTCAGTTTCAACCGCTTGGTATTGAAACTTAAAGGTCACAAATTACAGCTATAATATTATTAGATCTACCGTAGAGAATATTTATGACTTCTCGCTATAAGAAGGGCGATGCCTTATTAATCATCGATGCTCAAAATGATTTTTTTCCAGGTGGAGCACTACCAGTCGCAGAGGGTGATGAGATTATACCCACCATCAATGATTGGTTAGAAGCTCGTACGGAAATAGGAATTCCTGTGTTTGCATCACGCGATTGGCAT
>JAGVJZ010000077.1 GCA_020050845.1 Gammaproteobacteria bacterium | reverse complement strand
TTAGCCTCTGCGCGAAAGCGTAAAATGACAGAAACGCTCCAGTTTTTTTAGGTGAAATTAATTTGAAAAACGATGCGAATCGAATAGAGTTTGATGTTAAAACTTTTCAAGGCATGATTTTAGCCTTGCAACATTACTGGGCTCAACAAGGGTGCGCTATTTTACAACCATATGATATGGAAGTTGGAGCAGGAACTTTCCACACTGCGACTTTTTTACGGGCAATCGGTCCAGAACCCTGGCATGCGGCTTATGTACAACCCTCTCGACGTCCCAAAGATGGCCGGTATGGCGACAGTCCTAATCGAACCCAACTTTACTATCAGTTTCAAGTTGTTTTAAAACCTTCGCCAGACAACATTCAAGAGCTTTATTTAAACTCTTTACGCTATCTTGGCATCGACCCGCTGATCCATGATATCCGCTTTGTTGAAGACAATTGGGAGTCCCCTACCCTAGGTGCCTGGGGACTAGGCTGGGAAGTCTGGCAAAATGGAATGGAAATTACTCAATTCACTTATTTTCAACAGATAGGTGGTTTGGAGTGTTCCCCGGTAACAGGCGAAATTACTTATGGTTTAGAGCGCATAGCGATGTACCTGCAAGGTGTCGATAACTGCTTCGATTTAGTTTGGACTAAAACTCCAAATGGTATTCTGACTTATGGCGATGTTTTTCACCAAAACGAAGTGGAAATGTCGACTTATAATTTTGAACATGCCAACGTTCCCCATCTTTTTGCTCAATTTGATGTTCTCGAAGAAGATAGCCAAAAACTTATTGAAGCAAATTTACCGCTGGCAGCCTATGAGATGGTATTGAAAGCTTCTCACGCATTTAATTTGTTAGATGCAAGGCATGCTATCTCAGTAACAGAAAGACAACGCTACATTCTTCGTATCAGGAAACTAGCTTTTGCAGTTGCTAAAGCTTACTACCAAGCACGTGAACAATTACATTTTCCCATGCTAGAAAAAAAAAGTTTAAAAGTTGACACACAATGTAGCTTGGGTGAAACCCTAAGAGACTTAAATTAAAGGTTTAAGTTTCTTCGAGTTTCACCCAAGCTACACGTGCACCACATCATTACTTAGAGGCACTGCATGCATCAAGATTTTTTAGTTGAAATTGGAACAGAAGAACTACCCTCAAAATCTTTACAGCGATTCGCATCTTCTTTTAGTGATGGAATTGAAGAATCTTTAATCAAAGCTGACTTGAGCTATAGCGATATTCAATCGTTTGTAACACCTCGCAGAATTGCATTGCTAGTAAAAAATTTAGCAGTACGTCAACCGGATAAAACAATCGATAAAATCGGACCCTTAACGTCATTAGCATTTGATGCACAAGGTGAACCGACTCCCGCTGCTTTAGGTTTTGCCAAATCATGCGGCACGACAGTCGCTGAACTTAAAACTATTTCGACTCCTAAGGGTGAAAGTTTAGCTTACCAGCAACAAATTACGGGTAAAAATATCCATGAGCTTGCACCTAAAATTGTGGAAAATGCTATTTCGTCTCTACCTATTCCTAAACCGATGCGTTGGGGAACAAAAGACGTCAGCTTTATTCGACCAGTTCATTGGTTAGTCATGATGCATGGCAGTGATATCATTGCCGGAAATTTATTCGAACTTGAAACAAGTAATAAAACTCGTGGTCATCGATTTCATCATCCGCAATTGCTGACCGTAACTGATCCTAAATCGTATAGTGAATTATTAAAAACAAACGGTTATGTTATTGCACAATATGATGAAAGAAAAACTATCATTCGTGAAGAAATTCTTAAAATTACTCCTCCTAACAGCTCTGTCATCATTGATGAAGATTTACTGGATGAAGTAACAGGATTAGTAGAATGGCCTGTAGCATTATTAGGTCAATTTGATCATCGTTTCCTCGATGTGCCCAAAGAAGCCTTAATTTCTGCAATGAAAACTCATCAAAAGTGTTTTCCAGTGGTAAATAAAGATCAAGATTTACTTCCCTACTTTGTGACAATTGCAAATATCGAAAGTAAACAAACGACAGAAGTGATCACAGGAAATGAACGAGTTATGCGTGCTCGTTTAGCAGATGCTGAATTCTTTTTTCATACCGATTTAAAAAATGGCCTGGAACATTATCTCGAACAACTCAAAAATGTAGTTTTTCAAAGTAAATTAGGCTCTTTATACGACAAAGCTACTAGGATTGGCTCTCTGGCTCATCACATAGCACAACAGTTAGAAAGTGATCCACTGCCGGCAAGTCGAGCGGGCTTATTATGCAAAGCAGATCTTACTACCGAAATGGTGGGAGAATTTCCTGAGCTACAAGGAATTATGGGTTATTACTATGCACTCCACAATAATGAGTTCATCGATATCGCAATTGCCATCAAAGAACATTATTTACCACGATTTGCCGGTGATTCCTTACCTACGACATTGCTAGGCAATGCTTGTGCAATTGCAGATCGATTAGATACTTTAACTGGGATATTTAGTATCGGACAATCGCCCACTGGTGAGAAAGATCCTTTTGCTCTTAGAAGAGCAGCTTTAGGAATGGTTCGCATTTTAATTGAAAATCATTTGCCGCTTGATTTACACGCTTTACTTACTGTCGCTGCTAAAAATTATACCGGCCAAAATCATGAAGCACTGGTTGAAGAAATTTTTGAATTTTGTTTAGACCGTTTACGTACTTGGTATTTAGAAAAAGGTATTCATGCAAGTGCCTTTGCGGCTGTGCTGATCAAACGACCCACTTCACCACTTGATTTTGATTATCGAATCAATGCAATTCATTACTTCCAACAATTGCCTGAAGCACAAGCGTTAGCTGCTGCAAATAAACGAGTCAGTAATATCTTCAAACAATCACCCTTACCACCGCATAGTCATTTTAATTATGCATTGCTTCAACTTGAAGCAGAGAAACAATTAGCCGATATTATCGAAGAACAATCCCAAAAAGTTGCTGAACTTTGCCAAGCTTTTCGATATCAAGAAGCACTAACACTGTTAGCAACACTTCGCGAACCGATTGATCATTTTTTTGATAAAGTGATGGTGATGGTCGATGATCCAGCTTTGAGAGATAATCGTTTACTTTTGTTAAATAACTTAAGACAGTTATTTTTGCAAATTGCAGATATTTCTCTTTTGCAACAAGACAACCGCTAAAAATGGCTCGGATCGAAGCAGCACAAATTTTACTCGCTCTCATTGTTCAAAAAAAATCATTGTCACAGCTGCGCTCTGAGTTTGAAAAAGTTGCAACTAAAGATCGTGGCCTAGTACAAGAATTATGTTATGGCGTTGCTCGTTGGTATTTTCGATTAGAATTTATAGCTAATTTTTTTATCAAAAAACCACTCAAAGCAAAAGACCAAGATATTCAAATACTCATCTTGTTAGGTCTTTACCAACTTATTTTTATGCGCATCCCTGATTACGCTGCAATTTCAGAAACAGTTGAAGTTGCTCGCCACTTACAAAAAGAATGGGCAACTAAATTGATTAATGGTGTGTTACGTAGTTATCTTAAAAATAAGTCAAATCTAGATGAAAAAATTGCGCAGAATAAAGTTGCCAATTATGCACATCCATCTTGGCTAATTAATGGCATTCAAAATGCTTGGGAATCTTGGCCAGAAATTCTTGAAGCAAATAACTCTCATCCATTATTGTGTATTCGCGTTAATGCTTTGAAAACAACTCGGCAAAACTATAAAGATTTACTCGCAGCAGAAGATATCGCTGCAATTGAAATTCCTTATACTGACCATGGTATAGTTATTAACACACCGTTGGATATTAGGCGCTTACCCGGATTTGAAGAGGGCCTATTTTCTATCCAGGATGGAGCCGCTCAATTAGCAGCAGAAATACTCCAACCTCAAAAGGATGAGCGCATTTTAGATGCCTGTGCTGCACCAGGAGGTAAAACATGTCATTTATTGGAGATACAACCTCATTTAAAATCATTAGTTGCGCTAGATAATGATAATAAACGCTTAGCACTACTACGCGAAAATCTTCATCGTTTAGATTTACAAGCACAGGTTGTCCATCACACGGTTACTAATTTAGATTGGTGGGATCAAAACCAATTTGATCGCATCCTTTTAGATGCACCCTGTTCGGCAACTGGGGTCATCAGTAGACATCCTGACATTAAACTGCTACGAAGACCTGAAGATTTATTTCAGCTCAGTGAGATACAGTACAAAGCGTTAGAAACGTTGTGGCCAACTCTTAAACCGCAAGGACGGTTGCTTTATGTTACTTGTTCAGTTCTTCCAGAGGAGAATTCACAGATCATAAGTAAGTTTATGACTAACCATCCCGATTGCGTCGAACAGAAAATACATGCCTCTTGGGGAATTGCACAGTCTCCAGGAAGACAAATTTTGCCCGGGGTGATAACTGGAATGGATGGTTTTTACTTTGCGTTATTACAAAAAGAATAAATGCTTATTCTTTGATCCGCACAGCTAAAACGTCGCATTTTGCGCCGTGTAATACCGCATTGGCTGTTGAACCCAGCAAGAGTCTAATTCCGTGACGCCCATGACTTCCGACAATGATGAGGTCAATTCCTTGCTCATCAGCTTCTTCCAAAATGATATTCTTGGCAGATCCGACTTTAATGATTTGTTTGGCTTGCGGAACGTCAATTTTGGTTCCCAACTTGGTCATGGCTTCTTTTGCGTTCGTTAACAACATTTCCTCAATGTCCGCACCTGCTACGACGCCATATGCAGCACCATAACTGCTTAGATTTTCAATAGCGTGAACTAAATAAAGCTCAGAGCCGAAATCTTCGCATAATTGACGAGCTTTTTTGACCGGATAATCATCACAAGACGTGTCTAATTCGACAGCTAATAATATTTTTCGATACTTAGTCATCATTTTTCGTCCTTGTTTGAGTCATTTGGATAGAGAAACTATACCACAGATAGCCGAAATTTGGCTGTTATTAAACCTGTAGATTGCTTGTCTGATTGCTGTGCATAGGCTGTACATAGTTTCAACTCCTCAAAAGTTGTTAAATGTTATCTATATCTATCCCCAAGCTTATCCACAGAAATTTTCCGAGCAAAATCAACATAACCATTTGATTTAAAATCATATTTCACGCTTGCACACAATTATAGGTGCCCCTAATAACCACAATAACATAATATAATTATTTATATTATTTTAATGTCTTATTACGAAATTTGGATCTTTACCTTGAAAAAATATCAGGCCCTGTTATCCTTAGCTGTTTTATTTTCACCGTAGAGAAGACCATGAAAAGAACTTTCCAACCTAGCAATCTTAAAAGAAAACGTGTCCATGGGTTTCGTGCTCGCATGGCAACTGCCAAAGGTCGCTTAATCCTCAATAACAGAAGACGAAAAGGCCGTAAATCATTAAGTGCTTAAGCAAAACAGGTTAGGCAAAGAATTAAAACTTAGAACACCTAGCAGTTTTCAGAAGGTTTACAAAAACGCTCAAAAGTTTCGTTTTCAAGGGTTAAGTCTTCTAGTCTGTAGAAATGAATTGCCTTATTCACGTATCGGTATTGTTATTCCGAAAAAGCAAATACCCCGAGCAGTAGATCGCAATAGAATAAGACGTATTGTTAGAGAATATTTCAGAGTAAACCAGCACGAATTAGCAATATGTTTTGATTTCATCTTTGTTGTTTACTCCGCATTAGTAGATTTCAGTAACCTTGAGATAATCAAATGCTTAGAGGTTCTTTGGACAAAGTTAATCAGGTTTTACGAGGAGGGCTGATAATCATTTTAAAGGGTTATCAGTACCTCATCAGTCCATTATTGGGCAACCGTTGTCGATTTTATCCAAGTTGTTCTCACTACGCGCTTGAAGCACTAAGGCAACATAATTTGATGCAGGGAAGCTATTTGATTTTCAGACGTTTGTTGCGTTGCCATCCATTTCACCCCGGCGGCTTTGATCCAGTCATTAAGACAAATGAGACAGAAGCTTGATTTTAGGACTTTAGAAACCATATTTATCGAAGTGAAACTATGTACGATCGAAAAATTTATCTTTATTTTGCTCTGGCCATCATTGGTTTTTTTCTTTGGAACGCTTGGGAAAAAGATTATGCAGCCAAGCCTACTCCTATAACGGCTGCTGCTGCGCCAGCTTCGTTCGATTCTGTTTTACCAGCACAGCAAAGCACTCCGGGCTCGGCCACCGTGTCTCAAGAGCGTATGGTGACTGTAAAAACCGATATTCTTGATGTCAAAATTGACAAGCTAGGAGGCAACATTGTTTCACTTAAGTTGCTCAAGTATCCAACATCTTATGAAACGCCTAATGATCCGCAAAGCCTCATAACGCCTGACTTAACTAAGTTTTATGCTGTTCAAAGCGGTATTGTTGGTAAAGGTAATGTCGATACTTCAAAGGTAGTCTTCAATACCACTGCCGATTCTTATCAAATGGATCCCAATAACAACAACTTATCTGTTACCTTGAAAGGTAAAGCAGATGGAGTTGATGTTCAAAAAACCTATACGTTTAAGAAAGGCAAATACGATATTGGTCTTAGTTATCAAATAACAAATACTGGTAACCAACCTTGGTCGGGTTCTTCGTTTAATCAGATTAAGCGCAGAGGATTAACGGCAGATACCGGAACTTTTGGTTTGCATACCTACACCGGTGCCGCTGTCTCCAGCGCTGAAAAGCCTTATGAAAAAATCAGCTACAAAGACATGGACAAAGGTAACCTTGATCGTAATATCAAAGGTGGCTGGTTAGCGATGCAGGAACGCTATTTTGTTAGCGCCTTGATTCCCAATCAGCAAGAAAATCTTCGGTATTACAGTAGTGTCCAACCGTTAAGCTCATCGAATAAACCTGCTGATCACATTTATACGATTGGTTTTCAAACACCTACTGTGAACCTGGCGCCTTCGCAAACACAAACCATCAATAGTATTTTGTATTCAGGTCCCGAAATTACCGCGAATTTAAAGCAAGTAGCCCCACATTTAGATTTAGTCATCGACTATGGTTGGCTATCAATTTTCTCAGTACCCATCTTCAAGGTAATGCAGTGGATTTATCAATTCGTTGGCAATTGGGGCGTCGCTATTATTCTGGTGACGTTATTGATTAAGCTGTTATTTTATAAACTTTCCGAAAGCAGCTATCGCTCAATGGCGAGAATGAAATCCTTACAGCCGAAACTGCTAGCTCTTAAAGACCGCTATGGTGATGATCGCCAGAAATTAAGCCAAGCAACGATGGAACTTTATCGCAAAGAGAAGGTAAACCCTCTGGGTGGTTGTTTACCCATGCTGGTTCAGATTCCTGTATTCATCGCACTTTACTACGTGCTAATCGAAAGTGTTGAACTTCGCCAAGCACCATTTATTTTCTGGATCCATGATTTATCGGTTAAAGACCCATATTACATTTTACCGATTTTGATGGGTTTGAGTTGGATGCTGCAACAGCGGTTAAATCCACCGCCACCAGATCCGGTGCAAGCCAAGATGATGATGCTTTTCCCAGTTATCTTCACTTTATTGTTTGCAACCTTTCCCTCAGGCTTGGTTCTATATTGGTTGGTTAATAACTGCTTATCAATACTTCAACAGTGGTACATCATGAAGAAGGTTGAAAATACTCAAGCGAAGAAGAAAAAGGCGGTAACCAAAAAAGGGCGTGTTAGTAGTCCTTAGTTATGCACGCTTTCAGTTCCGATACCATCGCCGCTAAGGCAACGCCACCTGGAAAAGGTGGCGTTGGCATTATCCGTATATCCGGCCAAGAAGCCCCTAAATTAGCCTTAGAGCTACTCGGAGTAATTCCAGAGCCTCGTAAGGCTATGTTTAGTGGCTTTAAGGCGTCCGATGGCAACTTGATCGATCAAGGCCTTGCGCTTTATTTTAAAAAACCTAACTCCTTTACCGGCGAAGATGTCTTAGAACTACATGGTCATGGTGGCACTGTCGTCATGGACCTGTTGTTACAGCGAGTCATCGGTTTAGGGGCAAGATTAGCAAGACCCGGGGAGTTTTCAGAAAGAGCCTTCTTAAATAATAAAATAGATCTTGCCCAGGCTGAAGCGATTGCAGATTTAATTGAGGCTTCATCAGCGGCGGCAGCTCGAAGTGCCATTCAATCTTTACAGGGTCACTTTTCTGAAGAAGTCACTCGTTTAGTTGAGCAGGTCACCGCATTACGCATGTATGTTGAAGCTGCTATCGATTTTCCGGAAGAAGAAGTTGATTTTCTGTCGGATGGCAACATTCTAGTGCAACTACAAAATATTATTTTACAGCTTAATAAAACATTGGATCGGACCAGACAGGGCGCCGCTTTAAACGAGGGGTTGAGAGTTGTTATTGTCGGCCACCCCAATGCAGGTAAATCAAGTTTACTCAACTACTTGAGCGGCGAACAAACTGCTATTGTAAGTGATCAGCCGGGTACCACGCGAGATGTACTGAAAGAAGATATCCTGATCGATGGGATGCCCTTAAGGTTAATCGATACCGCAGGCCTGCGGGATTCAAGTGACCAAATAGAAGCTGAGGGTGTAAGAAGAGCCTTTAATGAAGTTTCCCAAGCAGATCGAGTTTTATTGGTGGTTGATGCTTCAGAAACAGAGACTGATTTAGAACGGCATGAACTTGTAAAAAAATTCTCGGATCAAGCCAGTAAGTTAATTATCTTACGAAATAAAATCGACTTAACTAACGATCTTTATTCTTCTGACACCCTAGGTTATCCGGTGATCAATGTCTCGGCAAAGACCGGCCAGGGAATAACAGAACTAAAAGAACACCTTAAAAGCTGTATCGGTTTTGAAGGCCAAGAAACAGTTTATTTAGCGAGAAGACGTCATCTGGATGCGCTTAATAGAGCGAATAGCCATTTTGAAAATGCGCAACAACAACTCTTGGTTTACCAAGCCGGGGAATTAGTTGCAGAAGAGTTAAGACAAGCTCAAAATGTGCTTGGCGAGATAACAGGCGAGTTTCGCTCAGATGATTTACTCGGGAAAATTTTCTCAACTTTTTGTATTGGAAAATAAGCAATGACCACGCAGTATCGTTTTGATGTTATTGTCGTTGGCGGTGGCCATGCGGGCACCGAAGCTGCATTAGCAGCAGCTCGAATCGGTGCTAAAACGCTGCTATTGACTCATAATATTGAAACCTTAGGACAGATGTCTTGTAATCCAGCAATTGGTGGTATCGGCAAAGGTCACTTAGTTAAAGAGATCGATGCTTTAGGGGGCGCCATGGCAACTGCCATCGATGAAGCCGGGATTCATTTTCGAATTTTAAATGCAAGTAAAGGACCTGCCGTTCAGGCAACGCGTGCCCAGGCAGACCGAGCCCTTTATAAGCAAGCAATCAGACGTATTTTAGAAAACCAACCTAATTTGCGAATTTTCCAAGCCGCCGTGGAAGATATTTTATTAGAACAACAACAAGTTATCGGCGTTACGACCCAAATGGGGATTCAATTCTACGCTCGACAAATTGTACTAACAGCAGGAACCTTTCTTGGGGGCAAAATTCATATTGGACTTGAAAATTATGGTGGTGGTCGGGCCGGCGATGCCGCTGCTCTAACATTGGCAGAACGGTTACGAGAGTTACCTTTTCGTGTTAATCGCTTAAAAACAGGAACTCCACCTCGAATTGATGGCAGAACGATCGATTACACGCAAGTAAAAGAACAGCCTGGCGATCAACCCATACCATTTTTTTCTTTCATGAAAAACAATGAGACAGCAGCACCGCAGATTAACTGCTATATCACGTCTACCACCGAAGAAACCCATAGCATTATTGGACAAAATTTTGATCGTTCCCCAATGTATACCGGCATTATTGAAGGGATTGGGCCTCGTTATTGCCCTTCTATTGAAGATAAGGTCGTCCGTTTTGCAGACAAGGCATCTCATCAAATATTCTTGGAACCAGAAGGTCTCAATACTAATGAAGTCTATCCAAATGGCATTTCAACCAGCCTACCATTTGACGTCCAGGTAGCTTTTATTCAAACGATCCCGGGTCTTAAAAATGCGCATATTACAAGACCTGGCTATGCGATAGAATATGATTTCTTTGATCCGCGAGATTTATCTCCTTACTTAGAAACTAAAGCCATTTCGGGTCTTTTCTTTGCCGGACAAATCAATGGCACCACAGGTTATGAAGAAGCAGCAGCTCAAGGGTTAATTGCTGGCTTGAATGCTGCTCGAAAATCAAAAGAACAAAGTTTATGGGCTCCAAGACGGGATGAAGCTTACGTTGGCGTTTTAATCGATGATCTTATTACTGCAGGCACACAAGAACCGTACCGAATGTTTACCAGTCGTGCCGAATATCGATTAATTCTTAGAGAAGACAATGCCGATTTGCGACTCACGGAAATCGGGTATGGATTAGGACTGGTCGATGACCTACGGTGGCAATACTTTTGTGAAAAGAAAGAACAAATAGCAAAAGAACAGCATCGTCTTAGTTCAACTTGGGTATTGCCCCACTCGCCAGGTGGTATTGCGATCGGTAAGTTATTAGGAAAGTCGCTGGAAAGAGAATATCGACTTCTTGATTTACTTAAAAGACCCGAAGCCAAACACGAACATTTAACGCAAATTACTGAGTCTGACTTTCAAATTGATCCTAAAGTCGCGGAGCAAGTTGAGATTCAAGCCAAATATGAAGGGTATATTCAAAGGCAATACCTTGAAATTGAAAAGCAAAAGCGTCATGAAGAAACGCGTTTAGCACTTGATCTTGACTATGATGAAGTACCAAGCCTGTCTAGTGAAGTACGTCAAAAACTAAAAGCTGTGAAGCCCGTCACGATTGGACAAGCCTCAAGAATTCCAGGTATTACCCCTGCCGCCATTTCGTTGTTGTTAGTACATTTGAAAAAAAATTCCTGAATTTTATCTTTTAAGGGAAGCCGATGACTGCGCAATTAGAAGATCAACTTAGAAGAGGTTGTTCGGAAATAAACCTTTCTTTAGACCAGAAAACGCTGAATAGCTTTTTGTATTTCATTGAATTATTGTTGAAATGGAATAAAGCTTACAATTTAACCGCTATCAGTGACCCAGAAGAAGTGGTCAGCCACCATATTTTAGACAGCCTCAGTATTGTGCCTTACATTGTCGGAAACTTAATTATGGATCTTGGATCCGGTGCTGGTTTTCCCGGAATACCCTGTGCATTAATGCTACCTGAAAAACAGTTTGTTTTATTAGATGGTAATGGCAAAAAAACGCGCTTCATGACTCAAGCCGTGGGAGAATTAGGATTATCGAATGTTCGTGTAGTTCAAAGTCGAGTAGAAGATTATCGTCCTGATAAATGTTTTGATACAATCACTGTCAGAGCATTCTCTTCAGTAGCAACCATTATCAAACAAACCAGCCGATTAATTTGCCCAAGCGGTGAGGTACTCATCATGAAAGGAATTTATCCAGAGGCTGAGCTACAAACTGTGACGGCAGGCATGAAAGTCGTTCGTTTAGAAGTGCCAGGACTAAATAGTGAACGACATCTAGTGTGTATAAAAGGATTATCAAATGAGTAAGATAATTGCGGTGGCTAATCAAAAGGGTGGGGTTGGTAAAACGACGACCAGCGTTAATCTCGCTGCCTCCTTGGCGGCGACTAAGCGCAAAGTTTTGTTGATTGATCTTGATCCACAAGGTAATGCCACCGTTGGTAGCGGAATTAAAACATCTCAATTATCTGCAACGATGAATGACTTGCTCCTAGATTTGGTAGACGCCAGTGAAATCACCGTAAACGGAAATGGATGTTACTCTCTTTTGCCTGCCGATAATCGTCTCACCGTTGCAGAAGTTCGACTGCTTAAAAGAGAGAATCGTGAATTTCTACTTCGAGAAAAATTAGAATCGGTCAGAAACCTCTATGATTTCATCCTAATTGATTGTCCACCTTCTTTGAATATGTTAACAGTTAACGCTTTAGTTGCAGCCAACTCGATATTAATTCCAATGCAATGTGAGTATTATGCAATGGAAGGCCTTGCGGGTTTATTGAATACCATTGATCAATTACGTCAAACTGCCAACCCCGGTCTTGAGTTGGAGGGCTTATTACGTACAATGTTTGATGGTCGTAATCGCTTAGCGCTAGAGGTCTCCGAGCAGTTGATAAGTCATTTTGGAGACAAGGTCTACCAAACCGTGATACCTAGAAATGTTCGTTTGGCAGAAGCACCTAGTCATGGCTTACCTGCGCTCCAATATGACAACAAATCTCATGGCGCAGCTGCCTATCTTGCTTTGGCCGGAGAAGTATTACGAAGACAAGATACCACTAAATATTCCTCAGGACTTACAATGGGTGCTGAGCTTTAAAAAAGGAATACAGCATGACGGTTAAGAAAAAAGGCTTAGGTAGGGGTCTTAGTGATCTCGGATTAAATGAATTACTCAGCCGAATGACCTCTGAAGCCAAGACCGTAGCTACTCCATCTACTCCTGCTGATATGGCTAGTTTAACCTATCTGAAAATGGATGCTCTTCAGCCCGGTAAATATCAACCTAGAAAAGGTATGGACAACCACGCGCTTGAAGAATTAGCAGAATCGATAAGATCACAAGGGATTATCCAACCGATTGTGGTTCGAAAGATTGGACTCGACCGCTTTGAAATTGTTGCTGGCGAAAGACGGTGGCGAGCTGCTAGTTTGGCAGGTCTTACTGAAATTCCTGTCATCATCCGGGAAATCCCAGATAATGCCGCCATCGCTATGGCACTTATTGAAAACATTCAGCGCGAAAATCTCAATGCAATTGAAGAGGCTTCCGCCTTACATCGGTTAAGTCAGGAGTTTTCCTTAACCCACCAAGAAATCGCTAAAATAGTAGGCAAATCCCGAGCGACCATTAGCAATCTTTTACGCTTATTAACGCTGAGCCCCGAAATAAAATTGATGGTAGAAAAGGGTGAACTTGAGATGGGGCATGCACGCGCCGTCCTGGCGCTTGATGAAGGACGCCAACTGCAGGTCGCAAAGCAAATTGCACTAAAAGGTTATTCCGTGAGAGACGCTGAATTATATATCCGTCGCTTAGTGAACTTGGCCGATATCCCTATGCCAAAAGAGAGAGATGAGACACTTACAAAAATCGAAAAATCTCTATCGAAGCGCTTAGGAGCAAGAGTTACGATAAAAAAGAAAGATGATATGAAAGGGAAGCTCATCGTTCATTATCGGAATCCTGAGCAGTTAGAGGCTGTACTCAATTATTTGGATGGCAAAATTTAAAAATCGTTTGCGTTCCCGCATCCAAATAATAAGGTCAGCACATAGCTCTGTGCGGCACTGAATCTACTAAATAAATTGTCTGTACGATTCGGGAGCGGGAACGCAAGGGGGGACGGGAACGTTTCTTAAGGTTTGCTTGTGGATGCAATTAAAATCATTTATACTGCGCCACGTCTGTATGGAAGCTTAAGAGAGGTATACTTGGCTAGGTCGGTATTAAAAGCGGTCAGATCACTCGCCTTTAGCTATGTTTACGTGCAGACCATCGTAATTTTATTACTAAGTGTTTCACTCTATTTTTTAGGCAATAAAATTATTGCTTTCTCCTTTCTGTGGGGAGGAGCAATTTGTATAGTTCCTAATGTTTACTTTGCGCATAAAATGTTTGCTCAAACTGGAGCAAAAGCTGCAAAGCAAATAGTGGCTTCTTTTTACCTGTGTGAAGTCGTGAAATTTATTATTACGATCATATTGTTCATTGTTGCTTTTAAGTATTTTCATACAAATAAATTAGCTATTTTTATTGGCTATATAATCGCCCAAATTACATTTTGGTTTACAGCATTATTCAGACATCGAACGGTTAATAAATTATGAATGTTGAAACGCCACTAACTGCATCGCAGTATATTCAGCACCATTTAACAAATTTGCAGTTTAATCTGAAAACTATGTCTTTAGGTAATGGCGGTTTTTGGACATTAAACCTTGATACTCTATTTTTCTCAGCACTGTTAGGTGCTTTATTTATTTTTGTGTTCCGAAAAGTTGCAAAGCACGCAACCTCAGGAGCGCCTGGCAAATTACAAAACTTTGTCGAAGTTGTATTGGAATTTGTGAATACTCAGGTTAAGGACTCTTTCCATGGCCGAAGCGCGCTCATTGCGCCATTAGCTTTAACCATCTTTGTCTGGGTGTTCTTGATGAACGCCATGGACTTATTACCAGTTGATCTTTTACCAAAGGTCGCAAGCTTTGCAGGAATTCATAACTTAAAGGTCGTGCCTACCAATGATTTGGGCGCAACTTTTGCGATGTCAATTTCGGTTTTCTTGCTATTAATTTTTTACAGTTTCAAAATCAAAGGTCCAAAGGGTGTTTTTAATGAATTCTTCATGCGTCCTTTTGGTCCCTATCCGTATCCTTGGTGCATCTTGGTCATGCCATTTAACTTTTTCTTGCGGTTTGTCGAAGAGATAGCGAAGCCCATTTCACTGTCACTGCGGCTTTTCGGCAATCTGTATGCGGGTGAATTGATATTTATCTTAATAGCGTTGTTGCCTGCATGGATCCAATGGATTTTGGGTGGTCCATGGGCATTGTTCCATATTTTAATAATCACCTTACAGGCATTTATTTTCATGATGCTAACCATAGTTTATCTAAGCTTGGCGCATGAGGATCATTAAAAACTTCAACACACTATAAAAGGGGAAACAATGGAAACATTGAAATATATTGCTGATATTCAAGGGCTAACTGCGGTTGCTGTTGGATTATTAATCGGTTTGGGTGCACTCGGCACAGCGATTGGCTTTGGTTTATTAGGTGGTAAATTTTTAGAAGGTTCAGCAAGACAACCTGAAATGATTCCACAACTCCAAGTTAAAATGTTTATCGTTGCCGGATTGCTCGACGCTGTGACCATGATTGGTGTTGGTATTGCGCTTTGGTTTACGGTAGATAGCCCTTTTGTTGCGGCTCTATTAGAACACAGTGCTAAATTAGCACAATAACACTTATTTAATAGAAGGTTTACCAGGTGAATATAAATCTTACTTTATTGGGCCAAATGATTACCTTTATGATTTTGGTCGGTGTCACAATGAAGTATATTTGGCCACCCATGATGAAGGCTTTGGAAGATCGCAGAAGACAAATTGCTGATGGTTTGGAAGCGGCTGAAAGAGGACATCATGAGCTAGAACTTGCACGTCATCGGGCGACTGAAAATCTTCGTGACGCTAAGCTTGAAGCGGCTAAGATCATTGATGCAGCAAATCAACGAGCTACACGCATGATTGAAGACGCTAAAGAAAAAGAAAGAGAAGAAGGTGATCGCCTCATTGTGTTGGCAAAGGATCAGATTGTTCAAGAAATGCAAACCGCTAAGCAACAGTTAATTAACCAAGTTGCAGCTCTTGCCATTTCAGGTGCAGAAAAGATTCTGTCCGAAAAAATAGATGAATCGACTAACAACCGCTTAGTTGATCAATTGATTGATGAGATCTAAGCATGGCTGATGTACTCACGATTGCACGTCCCTATGCCAATGCTATTTTTGAATTGGCCCTGGAAGAAGATAAACTTAAAGAGTGGTCAGACACCTTGAAATTATTAGGACTGATTGCTGATGATCCCGCTATGCGACCTGTTATCTCAAATCCATTGATATCAAAAGATCAATTGGTGAAATTATTTAACGACGTAGCAGGTAAGTTATCAGAAGAAGCAAATAATCTTCTAGAGGAACTCGCAGCTAGAAAACGCTTAGGCATAATGCCTGCCATTTCAGGCGTTTACGAAAATTGTCTTGCCGATCGTGAACGAACTATCGATGTTAAAGTGGTCAGCGCTTTTCCGATCGATGAGGGAAGACTAAAGAAATTACAAGCTGCGCTTCAAGGTTATTTGAAGCGGCAAGTGAATATGCGATTTGCGGTAGATCGTGAATTAATAGGAGGAGTGGTTATTTACGCAGGGAATCAAGTTATTGATGCATCCTTGCGTGGTAAACTCAATCGGCTATCTGAAAGATTGTGTAGTTAGGGGGAATAGAGTAGATGCAAACAAAGATGCAGTTAAGCCCATCAGAAATTAGCAAACTGATTAAAGAACGTATAGACAGCGCTAAATTAAAACCAGAAATTTCTCGTCAAGGGGTGATCGTTCGCCTTAAAGATGGTATCGCACAAATTCACGGCTTAGAAGAAGCCTTAAATGGTGAAATGTTAGAATTTGAAGGCGGCACCTATGGAATGGCGCTTAACTTAGAGCGAGATTCAGTGGGCGCAGTAATTTTAGGTCCATATGAACATTTGGCTGAAGGTCAGATTGTTAAATGTACCGGTCGAGTACTTGAAGTTCCAGTTGGCGAAGCGCTTTGTGGACGTGTAGTTGATGCTTTGGGTCGGCCAATTGATGGCAAAGGTCCAATAGAAACAGACACTTATTCTCCTATTGAAAAGGTTGCTCCCGGCGTTATTTCACGCCAGTCGGTGGATCAACCACTACAAACTGGTATCAAATCAATCGATGCATTAGTGCCAATTGGTCGAGGTCAGCGGGAATTGATCATTGGTGATAGACAAACCGGCAAAACAGCCATTGCTATCGATGCTATTTTGAACCAAAAAGGCAAAGATGTTATTTGTATCTATGTGGGTATCGGGCAAAAAGCCTCAACCATAGCTAACGTCGTGCGGATATTAGAAGAACATGGTGCAATGGAATATACCATCGTGGTCACAGCGACTGCGGCTGAATCAGCATCGTTACAATTTATCGCACCTTATGCGGGTTGCTCGATGGGTGAATATTTTAGAGACTCCGGTCGCGATGCTCTCATTATTTATGACGATTTAACCAAGCAAGCTTGGGCGTATCGCCAAATTTCATTATTACTACGAAGACCGCCTGGTCGTGAAGCATATCCTGGTGATGTCTTCTACTTGCATTCACGGTTATTGGAACGAGCGGCACGTGTAAGTGCGGCCTATGTCGAAAAAATGACGAAAGGCAAAGTGAAAGGTAAAACAGGTTCACTCACGGCGTTACCAATTATTGAAACTCAAGCAGGTGACGTTTCTGCGTTCGTACCTACCAACGTAATTTCTATCACTGATGGTCAGATTTACCTTGATACTGACTTATTCAATGCTGGTGTCCGTCCAGCGATTAATGCGGGTCTTTCTGTGTCTCGAGTGGGTGGGGCAGCTCAAACCAAAATCATTAAGAAATTCGGTGGTGGTATGCGTTTAGCTCAAGCGCAATATCGTGAATTAGAAGCATTTGCTCAGTTTGCCTCTGATCTTGATGAAGCGACCCGAAAACAGTTAGAGCGTGGCCAACGCAGTACCGAAATTCTCAAGCAGAAACAGTATGCACCATTAAGCGTGGCTGAAATCGCTGTAAGCTTATTCACTGCAGATCAAGGTTATTTAGATGATGTTGAATTGAAGAAAGTAGTGAGCTTTGCTGAAGAATTATTGCTATTTATGCATGATAAATATTCGGCATTACTAGCCACAATTAATGAAAGTCCTGTCTTCAACGACGAGGTTGGGGAACAACTTAAGAAAGCAGTTCTAGAATTCAAGCAAACTCAAACATGGTAAGTTGCAGCAATGGCGATTGGTAGAGAGATCAAGACAAAGATCAACAGCATTAAAAAGACGCAAAAAATTACCAGTGCGATGCAGTTGGTCGCCGTGAGTAAAATGCGTCGCGCCCAAGATCGTATGCTTCGAACTCGACCGTATGCAACCAAAATACAACGAGTTGTCAGTCATGTTGCTAAGAGCCATAGTGAATACCGACATCCGTATTTGTCACCGCGAGAGAATCCTAAGCGCATAGGATATATCATTGTCTCTACCGATCGTGGCTTGTGTGGTGGCTTAAATATCAATTTGTTTCGGGCTATTATTCCAAATATGCAAGCTTGGAGTCAGAAAGGCGTTGAAGCGGATCTTTGTGTCATCGGTCAAAAGGGTGAAAATTTTTTCAGACGGATTGGTGCTAATGTCATTGCCCAAGCTGATCATTTAGGGGATACGCCTAGTATTAACGATTTAATCGGCATAGTTAAAACAATGCTCGATCGTTTTAATGACGGTGAATTGGATGAGTTATATTTAGCATCCAATGAATTTATCAATACCATGACTCAAAAACCAAAAATTACCCGTCTACTGCCAATTACTGTGCCTGATAAAGCTGAAAATAAGTATTGGGATTATATTTATGAGCCTGATGCTAGAGAAATACTTGATGTTTTGTTGGTTCGTTATGTAGAGCTTCAAGTGTATCAAGCCGTCATTGAAAACTTGGCGTGCGAACAATCTGCTCGGATGGTTGCGATGAAAAATGCAACTGAAAATGCGGGCGAAATTATTAGAGATTTGCAATTAATTTATAACAAAGCAAGACAAGCTGCTATCACGCAAGAAATTGCAGAAATTGTGGGGGGTGCAGCTGCTGTTTAACAGTAGTAGCTACCGCCGCTTAACAATGTACGAGGAAAAAAATGGCTGGAAAAATAGTTGAAGTTATTGGCGCCGTTGTAGACGTCGAGTTTCCAAGTGGTAAAGTTCCAAAAATTTATGATGCTCTAAAAGTCGAGGACACTAACCTTGTTCTGGAAGTTCAGCAACAACTAGGTGATGGCATTGTAAAAACAATTGCAATGGGTCCCTCTGATGGTCTTCGTCGAGGATTGTCGGTCGTCGATACTGGCGAACCAATTAAAGTCCCTGTTGGGAAAGAAACCTTGGGTCGCATTATGGATGTGTTAGGTAATCCTATTGACGAGCAAGGTGACATTAAATCGTCAATACATCTTCCGATTCATCGTCCAGCACCGAAATTTACTGAACAGGCAATGAACACCGAATTGCTCGAAACAGGCATAAAAGTGATTGATCTTCTGTGCCCTTTTGCAAAAGGCGGTAAGGTCGGCCTATTTGGTGGCGCCGGCGTTGGTAAAACCGTAAACATGATGGAACTCATTCGTAATATCGCACTTGAGCATAGTGGCTATTCAGTCTTTGCTGGTGTCGGTGAACGTACTCGAGAAGGCAATGACTTCTACCATGAAATGAAGGATTCCAATGTCTTAGACAAAGTATCTTTAGTGTACGGTCAGATGAATGAGCCACCAGGAAATCGTTTGCGTGTGGCACTGACTGGCTTAACTGTGGCCGAAGCTTTCCGAGACGAAGGCAGAGACGTACTTCTCTTTATTGATAACATTTACCGTTATACGCTTGCAGGTACCGAGGTCTCAGCACTATTAGGTCGTATGCCTTCAGCGGTAGGTTATCAACCAACACTTGCTGAAGAGATGGGTCTGTTACAAGAACGAATCACGTCAACGAAGACTGGATCCATTACTTCAATTCAAGCTGTCTACGTTCCTGCAGATGACTTGACCGATCCTTCGCCTGCGACCACGTTCGCACATTTGGATGCAACCGTAGTATTGTCTAGACAAATTGCAGAGTTAGGAATTTATCCTGCGATTGATCCACTCGATTCGACTAGTCGTCAATTAGATCCATTAATCATTGGACAGGAACACTACGACGTAGCTCGTGCGGTACAGAACACGTTGCAGCGTTACAAAGAATTGAAAGATATTATTGCAATTTTGGGGATGGATGAACTTTCAGAAGAAGATAAACTAACTGTTCGCAGAGCAAGAAGAATTCAACGATTCTTATCACAACCATTCTTTGTAGCAGAAGTCTTTACCGGTACTCCAGGAAAGTATGTTTCGCTTAAAGAAACAATTCGTGGCTTTAAAGGTATTATTAATGGTGACTACGATCACTTACCTGAGCAGGCTTTCTACATGGTTGGTTCAATTGATGAAGCTGTTGAACGTGCAAAATCTTTATAGGTATGTGTAAGAATGGCTATGACTTTACATCTTGATATAGTGAGTGCAGAAGGAGAGATATTCTCTGGAATCGCCGAAAGTGTCACCGTCTCGGGGCAACTCGGAGAGTTGGGGATTCTTCCAGGCCATACACCGTTGTTAACTATATTGAAGCCTGGCCTGGTACATGTGCGCAAGCAAGGTGGCACTGAAGAAATTTTCTATATCTCAGGTGGCACGTTAGAAGTTCAGCCTAAGGTCGTCACTGTTCTGGCTGATACTGCCGTTCGAGCAGAAGATTTAGATGAGATGGCTGCTACCGAAGCTCGTGAACGTGCTGAGAAAACAGTTCAAGCACAAAAGACTAATATTGAGTATTCAAAGACTCTAGCTGAACTTGCAGAATCAGCCGCTCAACTTCGTGCTATTAAGCAAATCAAACAACTCCGTAAAAAATATGGATCCAGCGACTAACGGCGCTTAAGCCTAACTACATAGGATGTATGTGATGAACTTAAGTGTCGTTATTCTTGCAGCAGGTAATGGCAAACGAATGAAGTCCTCTTTGCCAAAAGTACTGCACCCTCTTGGCGGCATCCCTCTCGTTCACCGGGTTATTAACACAGCATTGACCCTTCAAGCCACGCAGGTCTATGTAGTCTACGGTAGCGCAAAGCAAGAAGTTTATGATTACCTCCAACTTTTACCGGTCACCTGCGTTGAGCAAAAACAACCCAGAGGCACAGCTGATGCCGTGCTACAGGCCATTCCAGATATTCCGGACGATCATCAAGTCTTAATTCTCTATGGGGATGTTCCCCTAATTAAGAAAGCTACTCTCCTGTCTCTGCTGAAAAAAGCGCCTCGTGATGGTATCGGTTTATTGACCACAAATCTGACTAACCCCAAAGGTTTAGGACGTATCATTCG
>JAGVJZ010000026.1 GCA_020050845.1 Gammaproteobacteria bacterium | reverse complement strand
ATCGAGCATTTTCTTTTCCGAAGCCCGTTCGATTTCACGTGTAGCAGCATTATTGGCAGCGACAATTAAGTCAGCAAGTACATTAAGTTCTTCATTTTTCATTTTAGGATCAATAATGACTCGCTTAGTGTCGTGACGACCATTCATGATCACCTTGACCAAACCACCTACAGCTTCGCCAACGTATTCTTGTTTAGATAAATCATCATGAGCTTCTTTCATGCTTTTTTGCATGTCCTGCGCCATACGCATCAATTCTTTTAAATCAGGTGTATCAGCCATAAAAGGTATCCTCGGGTTATTAAGTGAAAATACAATTAATAAATATTTAAAATTTATGAATATATTAGAAAGGGCTATTATAACGAGAAGCTGCGAAGAGTTTCAACAGTAGAGTAAGGCCCTCACCCTAACCCTCTCCCGCAAGCGGGAGAGGGGACAAAAAATTTTCTTAATCTCCTTATCTTCACCCACGAAGTCGGGGAGAAAGGTATTAGTTTTTAAACCTCGTGAGCCTCAACCGAATCAGGCAAAATAGTTGCATTAAAGGTGTTAATTAGTTTCTGAACATTAGGATCCTGAGCGATTGCATCTTGAGCGAGGACTTGGCGTTCTGCTTTTTGCTGCTGCACTTGAGCAGCCGGAGTTTCCATTTGAGATTGTCCAGTGCGAATGGTCACTATCACAGGTCGCTGCAAATATTCTTGTATAGCAAGAGTGAGACGCTCTTCTTGTTTTTTGTTCAGAAGAATAGATTGGCCAGGATCAATGGCCAGGATGACCTCTTGGTCAGTAATTTTTTCTAAGACGCAATTATTGGCGATAGCCGCCGTTATACCAACTAAACTCATCCCCTTAACAATGTTTGACCACTCTTGTGAATCGGCGGTTTGTGCTCGAGCAGGGATAGTCGGGGCTTGCTTTGCCACTGGAGCTGGGCTGCTGGACAATTTAGGAGGCGGTAAATTATTTTGAGGGGCAGTCACCGGCTTAAAAGCCAACATTCTCAACAATGTCATTTCTAAACCTACTTTTGGGGTAGGCGCTAGCGGTAAATCTTTTCGGCCGGTTAATGCAATTTGATAAAAAAGCTGAATATCTTCGCGTGAGATGGAATCGGCAAATTCTTTTATTTTTGATTTATCCCAACTGCCGACATTAGCATCAGGCACAAATTGCACGAGTGCGATTTGATGTAAGAGTGATAACAACTCTTCGAGCGCATTGCCACAATCGACGGATTGCTCTGCCAAGAGCTGAGTTAATTGAATTAACTCTTGAGCATCCTGCTTAGCTAAAGCGGCAACGATCTGATAGATATAAGTTGCTTCAATAGTGCTTAACATGACTTTGATCGAAGCGGTTGTAACCTTTGCCTCACTAAAAGCAATCGCTTGGTCTAAAAGACTTAAGGCATCACGCATGCTTCCTTCCGCCGCATAGGCTATGCGCATCAGCGCTTCTTCTTCAAATGGAATATCTTCTTGCGTTAAGACATGAGCCAGATGATGGGCAATTTGCTCCGGCGATATACACTTTAGATGAAACTGTAAGCACCGAGACAAAACTGTAACGGGCAATTTTTGAGGATCGGTTGTCGCCAGGAAAAATTTCACATGGGGTGGCGGTTCTTCTAATGTTTTGAGTAACGCATTAAAACTATGCGTAGAAAGCATATGAACTTCGTCGATCAAATAAACTTTAAAGCGACCACTCGTGGGCGCATAAGGCACGTTCTCCAGTAATTCGCGAGTATCCTCAACTTTAGTACGAGATGCCGCATCCACTTCGATCAAATCAATAAAGCGTCCAGCTGCAATTTCTTGGCAGGCATGACATTGATTGCAAGGTTTGGAAGTGACGCCAGATTCACAATTCAAGCACTTAGCTAAAATTCGCCCTAATGTGGTCTTACCGACCCCACGTGTGCCAGTAAATAAATAGGCATGATGCAAACGTTGCAAATCCAAAGCATTCGTTAGCGCTTGCACAACATGTGACTGCCCAACCAACGTTTGAAAAGAATCGGGTCGCCATTTTCTAGCTAAAACTTGATAGTCCATCGAAAATCCCACTTTCTGCGTTATTCCAGCTCTTGTCATTCCAGCGAAAGCTGGAACCCAGGAACTTTACCAATACTACTGGGTTCCAGCTTTCGCTGGAATGACAAAGTGGTACTGGGATGACAATCGCTGAGGGGCAGAAAAAAAACTTTGAAATTCAATAAGGGCGGTGTCCCCTACAGCCACACCCCGGCACACGAATCTACCATTACCGCTGCTCCCTTCCGGGCCTGACGGGGTTCACAGTATATCGTTGCGAGGGGACCGAAGGGGTCACCATAAACTGGCGGAGAGAGAGGGATTCGAACCCTCGGTACGCGTTAGCGTACACACACTTTCCAGGCGTGCTCCTTCGACCGCTCGGACATCTCTCCAGTTGCAAAGCCGGCTAGAATACCATGCTTGCCTGAATCCCGGTAGTAGAAGGAGGACTATAATACGTAAACGAAAATTGTAACAAAACCCGTTCGAAAGTCACTTCTTATTTGAGTCTTCGTTGTTCATCTTTGTCATTCCGGCTTTCCCTGGAATGACAAAGACAGACCAGGAATGAGACAAGGAAAGGCTGAAATGACAATCAAGAAGGAAACGAAGCCTATGTTGTCTTCAACAACCCCATCAAAACCTGCTGATAAACTTGCTTTAACAGTTCCAGTTCCTCGACACTGATATGTTCATCGATTTTATGAATAGAGTCATTAATAGGTCCGATTTCCAACAATTCACACCCGGTCTTAATAATAAAACGGCCATCCGAAGTACCACCGGTAGTAGAAGCGTTAGTCTTAACCCCGGTTACTTTCTTAATAGCCGCTGTGGTTGCATGAAATAAATCACCAAGATCAGACAAAAAAGGTTCACCGGATAGTTGCCACTCTAGGTCATATTTAAAATGATGTTTATCTAAAATATCATGCACTTGCTTGCGTAATTGATCGGAAGTCATGGCATTTGAGAATCTAAAATTAAATGAGGCTTCTAAGTGGTTAGGAATAACGTTATTAGCATTAGTCCCTGCGTGAATATTAGACATTTGTAACGTGGTCGGTGGGAAATGTTTATTACCATCATCCCATTTCGTTTTAGCTAATTCATCAAGTGCAGCCAAACTTTTATGGATTGGATTATCTGCTTTGTGGGGATAAGCAACATGCCCTTGCTTACCATGTACCAGTAGAACACCGTTTAGAGAGCCCCGTCGACCCACTTTGATGGTATCGCCAAACTGATTCTCAGAAGACGCTTCTCCAACCACGCAGTAATTAATTTTCTCTTGGCGAGCAATGAGTTGGTCGACGACATAACGAGTGCCATCGATAGCTGTTCCTTCTTCATCGCTAGTGATTAAAAATCCAATTGATCCCGCATGTTCAGGATAATCACGGATAAAATCTTCGCAAGCGCATACCATGGCAGCTAAGCTACTTTTCATATCAGCAGCACCTCTGGCATAAAGATAGCCATCTTTTATTTTCGGCAGGAAAGGTGGCCAACTCCAGTGTTCGACCGGTCCGGGCGGAACAACGTCAGTATGACCTGCAAACATGAGATACGGCTCACTCTTACCACGGCGAGCATATAAGTTGCTGACTTCGCCCTTGTTCATCGTCTCAATATTAAAGCCAAGTGGTTGCAAACGATTGGCAATAATTTTCTGACAGCCAGCATCATTGGGAGTGACTGAGGGTTCTGTTAAAAGTTCAATCGCAAGTTCTAACGTCTTGGAGATGCTCATATTAACTTCCTAGTCGATATCATTCATTCATCGTGTAATTACGTAGTAACTCATTAATGCTGACTTTTGAACGTGTCTTTTGATCAACTTGTTTGACGATAACCGCACAATACAAGCTGTATTTGCCGTCTTTGGACGGTAAATTACCAGGCACGACCACCGAGCCAGCCGGCACGATGCCATAAGTAATTTCATCTTTCTCACGGTGATAAATCTTAGTGCTTTGACCTAGATAAACGCCCATTGAGATGACTGAACCTTCTTCAACGATCACGCCTTCGACGATTTCAGATCTCGCCCCAATAAAACAGTTATCTTCAATAATGGTTGGATTTGCTTGCAAAGGTTCAAGTACACCGCCAATGCCAACGCCACCTGATAAGTGGACGTTTTTACCGATTTGAGCACAGGATCCTACCGTCGCCCAAGTGTCAACTAACACTCCAGTATCGACATAAGCACCGATATTGACATAAGAGGGCATTAAAACCGTATTAGGTGCAATATAGGCACCTTTACGAGCGCAAGCAGGTGGCACAATGCGTACACCATCTTGAATTAATTGTTCTTTGCTAGAGGTGGCAAATTTTAAAGGCACTTTATCGTAGAACTGGGTGAAGTTACCCGCCAAAGGTTTGCTATCTTCAATTTTAAAGTAAAGTAAGACCGCCTTCTTTAGCCATTGGTTGACTTGCCATTTGCCATTCTTTTTTTCTGCGATACGAACTTTTCCCCGGTCAAGCTCATCAATAATTGCATGAATCGCGTCTTTTAATTTTTTATCGACATTATGGGGTGTAATGTCAGCGCGATTTTCAAACCCTTGTTCGATGAGTTCTTGCAATTCATTCATGTGGCCTCCAGCGTCAAGCAAGCAGTGTAACTTAATATAAGATAGACGGTTATTGTATAGGGCTTTTTGGTTTGTTGTAAAACAACGATTGACTTGGGTGCATAATGGAATTTATTATTCGTGGTTCCTTAATTCTAGGTCTTAGAAAATAACGGGGTATAGCGCAGCCTGGTAGCGCGCCTGCTTTGGGAGCAGGATGTCGGGGGTTCAAATCCCTCTACCCCGACCAATTAAATCTTTAGTACCAGGTAGACAACATGTGCCTGTAGCTCAGCTGGATAGAGCATCGGCCTTCTAAGCCGAGGGTCGCAGGTTCGAGTCCTGCCAGGCACGCCATTTATGGTGGACGTAGCTCAGTTGGTAGAGCCCCGGATTGTGATTCCGGTTGTCGCGGGTTCAATCCCCGTCGTTCACCCCATTACCTTCAGATCAGCCAGAAGACCACCAAAAGTCATTGTCCCCCTAACATCCGATTTTTTACCCACTACAGAGTTATTTCCCCATTAAGTTACCCTCTAATATTTAAATTTAAGCTTTATTTAATAATAATTCTGCGATTTTAATATATAATTCTTTGTTTTTGCTCGAGAAACATATATGCAAGTAAAAACAGTCAGGATTCCGAATAAAGATGGTGGTTATACAGAATTAACACGCGAGAAGCTGAAAGAATTAGTTGAAACATCAACTCCAAAAAACTTTTATATTCAGATGAAAACATATGATTATTTGGGGGTTGAGCTGATATTACAAAGCGAATTTGGCAAAACTTACCTACAAATGCGCGTTGATTATGTTAAATCCATACCAGATCTCGAATCATCTATTATTGAAATGGCGTCACCGCAAGATTTTATGGATCGATATCATATTGATGACGACACTTTAAACATTGCCCTCAGAGAAAAATTTGGCGGCACTTTTATTGAAGTCAAAGTATTAGGAAAATTTAGAAAAAGTGGAGTAAAAGAACACGAGATTAAAGCAGCTATCGCTGCGTCAACTTCTCAGCAAGCTTTGGCAGATCAAATCAACGAAACACGTCATAATTTAATTCAATTTTTGCGAATCAGGTTTAAGGCTAACTATTATGAAGTTAAACATGAGGGTGCAACTTCAAGGCAGATAATTGAATTTTATAAAAGGTTATGGGACGAGGAAGGATATGAGTCACTACCGCGCTCCTTTCTGCAGGATTGCTTAGGACAAAATTGGAAAAAAAAGCTTGAAAATAAAGATGCCGGATCCGGATCCCGTCCGAATGCCGTTATAGTTCCTTTTCTCCAAGAAACTCCAGATATGAAAAATGAGGAAATTACTTCAAAAGACTTAATTGAATTAGTCCCTAAAAAGACTATCGAGGAACTACGACGTTGTCTTAATAAATCAAGCATTGAAGAGACACTTTCTTACATTAAGAAAAAAGTAGGGAAACATTATGGCTATATTCTACTTGACAGTTATGCCACGAAAGAAGAGTTTCTCCAGCGGGTGGCTGCAGCGGATTCGATCGAAAAATTTTATCAAGTTTTGTTGCTTACTGAAGAAGAATTCGCCAAGTATATTAGGCAGCGGTACATTACTAAATTGTCAGCACAAAATCAGGTTGTCTCTCGCATTAATTCACACATACCACTCGAAGTATTAATAGAAGCAGTTCGCAACGACGGAGTTGTGAAAAAACCAAAACGTCAAATTCAAACAATAGATCAGGCTGAGCTAAGGCAAAGAATTATAGATGCTGAAACAATAGAAGATCTACTATCAGAATTTAATATCACTGTTTCAGTATTACATAGAGTTATTGCAGAAAGGTTTGAAAAAGAAACGTATCTCGAAATTAAATTGTCTAATGTGTTCAAATCCAAAGATGCTCTACTCGCGGCGATTAAAAGAACTGAAAAACTCAGCGACCTAGCAAATGAGCTTAATGTAGAAGTCCTCCCCTTAGCGCAATATATTAAGAAACGTTTAGAGGGAGAAACTTTTTCGCATATCAAATTAAAGAGTCTTTCTGACGAGCAAATGGAACAGCTATTTTCTAAATCTAACACTAGAGCTAAGCTGCTTAATTTCTTGAAGATTTCATGTGGAGCAGGTAGGGAAGACGCCGTGAAATTTTTAATAAGCAAGTATGGCAAAAATTGGGAGACTAATCTTGGTGTTAGTAATCCTGCTCCGCAATCAGTTAAAAAAGAAGTTGGGAAAAGACTTCGCGATCCGGATGTAGAACCTGAAGTAGTTAGGGCGATGCTATCTGAACCACCAGCCGCAGCAGGGCGACCTACTTCCATTGCAAGGACGTTAAGTAGAAACAGTTCAGTTTGGCAAAAAACTCCCAGGACTAGAACAATAGGGCAAGATTTAGATGATGATGAAGAGTTCGAGAATGATCCTGTTTGGGGAGAGATACTTAGCTCTTTCAAGCAGTAATAAAGAGCAATTGCCCGGGTTGAGATCTCTAATTGGATGTTCAGTGAATGATGACCTCCCCTGTGTCGCCCTAAACGTTCTTTAGTTCTGTCTCTGGATTGAACCTGGGTTATTCATTATACTGTTGGATTGCCTTCTGATTTCAGTTATTGCAGGTTCAATCCCTGTCGTTCACCCCATTTGCATTCACAGTTTAAGGAGAAATTGCCATGCAACTTCAAACTCCCTTTTCCCGTCGCGCCAAACCCGAAATTAAATTACATGAACTTTACGGTAAAACTTTAATCCAAGACGGCTCTAATTTTTCCGGCGGATTTAGCGGCAGCACTGTTTTTGCAAAAAAAAAGTTAAAAGATATTGAGCCAATTTTTGCAAAGACTGATATCTGGATGATGCTGTTTACATTAGTTAATTTACATTTTAAAGGCGAGACAAATCTCAAAAAAAAATTAGTAGGTTTTGCCAGAGCTGAAGCAGAAAAACAAGAAGGTCAATATGAAGTAAGTGAACACGGAGTTTTTACCGCCAAAGTCAAAGATCCCGCAAATGGAAAAGAAAGTACCACTAACGTGTTGAAGGTTGTAGTCAGACTAAAACAGTGCCAAGAAAATAAAGATATAGGCCTATATTTTGACAACTTTCATGCCTGTTTTGAATTTATTGAGCAAGACGATAATATTTTGTTTTTGGTAAAAATGCTATACAGCCGAAGCGCAAACTTCGTATTTGCCTGGATCCAAGATAAAACGATGGCAAATATCAAGGTCATCATGAAGGAAGCGTTAAGGCAATGCATGAATACAGCATGGACTCGAGTATGCGATTTTGAAGCATTCAAACAGAAAGAACTCATGTGGAAGAAAAAAATAGTTTTTGATATTCCCGAAAATGAGTTGCGAGGCTACGACTATGGCGTTCGTGCTGTCTGGCCAGTGCCAGCCTTACCAACAGATGTCAGCCTATTCTTAACAAATCTAAACAATTATCAAGATATTCACGAGCGATTCACGACTTCAAACACGAATCAACTACATCTCGTTTTCCTTGAGACCCCCCTTGTATTCGAT
>JAGVJZ010000054.1 GCA_020050845.1 Gammaproteobacteria bacterium | reverse complement strand
GAAAAATATTTCACCTTCTGGCGTCAGCTGGATCTGCCGAGTAGTGCGTTTTATTAAACTGACTCCTAGTCGCTTTTCCAGCTCTGCTATACGTCTACTGATTAAACCATTGGATAAGCCTAAGTGTTTGGCGGCGTGACTAAATCCTCCTTGTTGGATGATGGTCAAAAGGATGGTGGTGTATTCGAGTAAGTTCATGATTATGTCTAAAAAGTAAAAAATGTTATCAATTGTAGAGTATTGTTTAACTAGAAGTCAAAAAATACAATGGGTCTCGAATAATTAATACGAGGTATAACATGTTACAGAAAACTGAATTGCAACAAGCGGAAGAGCTCCTAGCTCACCATAAATGGCGCGGGGCTATACGAGGTTCGACAGCTGGCGGGATAGGATATGGAATCTTATACCTTATTAATTGGTACTTAATGTCTTCTGAATCCAATTTAATCGAATCCTATGATCAAGTGAGCTATGGCAAAATTATCGATCAATATTTTACCGTTTTTTGTAAAGATTCAAATCCAATTGATAATGTCTGTGATCTTTCAAAAATTAGTGCTCGAGTTTGTTTAGAAGCAGCAGAAGATTTGTGTCAGTCAAGTCATTATTACAATTATGGGTCATATCTAGTTATGTTTCTTATGTTCGTAGCTTTTGCAGCATCGATAAGTTTTGTCGCAATAAAGCCATTACGTGAGTTGTTCCCGGTTCGTTCTCTCAAAGATATGCCTGAGCAGGAACGAGATTTAGTATTGGAAGTGGCTATGAAATATGGCCTTGCCATTAATAATGAAACCAACGTTTCAGAGGCCTACAGCATCCTTGTTGCTTATAAGGATAAAACAGTAATCAATGAGCGGTCTGGATTGTTTTCAGGTCAACCTCGAGATTATCAGACGAGTAAAAATAAAGAGGATGACATCGAAATTTTATATAATCGACTTTAATGTATATAAGATCAGATCCAAATCGCCAAGAGCCCCATAAAGCTCATCCCTAAGATGAGGGCACTGAAATCAAGGAAATTCTGCTTAAGGCTCTTAACCCTAAATTGTTGAATAATGGCATCTAAAGCACCGATATAGATAAAGGTTCCAGCTGCCGCGGCATTCATAATTGACTCAGCTAAAATTCCGGATCTATTTGATAGGACTCCAATTATCCCTGAGGCAACTGCGATACCAAGGGGGGTCATCAAGGCATAAATAACGATGAGTGGAATTTGGAAGTTAGGTACTAGTGTATACCGTTTGAGAGTGGTGGCTAACGCGAAGCTGTCGCAGCTTTTATGGGCTATGATGGCAATAAAGATCACGAATGCGTTAGCCACGGTGGTGTTGATGCCAAGCGTTGCTCCTTCAATGATGGAGTGGATGCACAGTATAATTAGGATCATGACTCCATTTAATTTCGAGTCATCAGTCGCTTGATTGAAGTAAATGGTGATGTATTTCACAAGTTGTAAGATGATCAGACCCGAAAAACACAGTAATAAAGCGTACGGATACTGAGTAAGCCCCAAACTTTCAAATCCTGCTTGAGAATCAGGTAGCATGTGGAAAATAGCGGCCCCTAAGAAAATACCATTTGTAATAGAGTCAGTTAAGTGCCGAGAGCCAGAATGAAAATGTTTGAGCTGCAAGGGCAGGAGACCTGCCAAAACTGCCACTATGAAAATGAATATTGATGCAATTATTTTGAAAGTGATTAACGACATGTCCTTGCTACCATCATTGTTCAGCGGCAACCGCTGGTCTTTCCAACCACTATATCAAACTTGTCAAGTGGCTGTGGTATAATTCACTTTTTTTATTCCATCTCCCGCTTGCGGAAGAGGGCTAGGGTGAGTGGTTTTTATCCAGTAACAACTTGCACACCCTTGCACCATAGTTGTAAAGTGCACCAGTTTGAAACCGTATCACTATAGTGATTAGGCGATGAAAGTAAAGTAAAAAGGATCCGGAATGAATCTCAACTTTCTAGAATTTGAAAGACCCATAGCTGAGCTTGAGGCTAAGATCGAAGAATTACGACGTGTCGGAACTGATACCGAGCTCAATATCATCGAAGAGATCACCCGCTTAGAAAATAAAAGTAAAGATCTAACTCGTAGCATTTTCTCTTCTCTGACTTGCGTACAAACTGTACAAATGGCAAGACATCCCTTACGACCTTATACCTATGATTATATCAATCGTATTTTCACAGATTTTGATGAATTTCATGGTGATCGTCATTTCTCAGCTGCTCCTACCATTATCGGGGGAGTCGCTCGGTTTGAAGGTAAGCCAGTGATGATAATTGGCCATCAAAAAGGAAGAACCACTAAAGAAAAAGTTGAACGCAACTTCGGAATGCCAAAACCGGAAGATTACCGTAAGGCTTTGCGGTTAATGCAGATGGCCGAAAGATTCAAATTACCCGTTTTAACTTTTATTGACACGCCAGGTGCTTACCCTGGAATAGGTGCAGAAGAACGCAATCAAAGTGAGGCGATAGCTCGTAATTTATTCGAAATGTCGTCATTGAAAACTCCAATCATCTGCTTGGTCATCGGAGAGGGTGGCTCAGGGGGTGCTTTGGCGATTGGCGTTGGCGATCGGGTCATGATGCTGCAATACAGCGTTTATTCGGTCATATCGCCAGAGGGTTGTGCCTCTATTTTATGGAAAAGCCCTGATAAAACATCAGATGCAGCGGAGGCGATGGGAGTCACTGCAGATAGAATCATCAAGTTAGGACTTATCGATCGAATTATCCCAGAGCCACTGGGCGGAGCTCATCGTGACGTCGATATGATTGCGGCAAATGTCAAAGAAGCCTTGCTTGAAAACTTAGCGGAACTGGAATCAAAATCGCTGGATCGGCTTCTTCATGAACGCTATCAACGGCTAATGTCATTTGGAGTACATACTTAATTTGTTCAAATTTACATCATTATGCTGACTGTTGATCAATTCTTACCATATTTAAGTTCTCTCACGAACGCCACTAGATTCTTAATTGCTTTTAGTGGCGGTCTGGATTCTTCAGTGTTGTTGCACCTTTTTGTACAGTGTAAAACCTTCAACCCCAAGCTTGAGCTACGTGCTGTCTATATTAACCATGGTTTATCACCCAATGCCGATCATTGGCAACAAGTCTGCCATCGGACTTGTAATGAATATGGGGTTGCTTTAGTCATCAAAAAACTACAATTGAAAAAAAAACCTCAACAAAGCTTAGAGGAATTAGCGCGTATCGAACGATACCAAGCGTTTCGCGAGTTGCTCGCCGATAATGAAATTTTAATCACAGGACATCATCAAGATGATCAAGCCGAGACTGTTATATTACAGCTATTCAGAGGCAGTGGTCCCTATGGTTTAGCGGCGATGCCAGTGGAGGCTGCATTTGGTAAGACAGCATTAATTCGACCGCTGTTAAACTTCCGACGTGCTGCTCTTTTAGCTTATGCAAAGCAACGCGGCATGACTTGGCTTGAAGATGAAAGTAATAGCAATACCACTTTTGATCGTAATTTTTTAAGGCAAGAGTTATTGCCTATGATGGAAGAACGCTGGCCAGGTTTAATTAATAATTTAACTCGAACTGCCCGTCACTGTGGTCAAGCGAAACAATACATCGAACACTCGGTTCAAAATCTTTATCTTACAATTTTCGAGCCAGCTACGAAGGGCTTAAAAGTGTCTTTATTATTGGAACAAGATCTCGTGGTACAAAGTTATCTAATTCGTTATTGGTTAGGACAATTGGCAATGCCAATTCCCAATACTAAAAAGCTTAATATGCTATTGGAACAATTAACCTGTCGCCATGATGCAGTGCCTCTTGTTCGATGGAGTAATGTCGAGGTGCGTCGTTATGATGGTTCATTGTTCGCGTTAACTTTATTGCAGCCCCACGATGTTAACATCGTGATTCCCTGGAATTTAGAATCGGATTTAGAATTGCCGGCAGACTTGGGGTCTATTTCATTGCAACTGTTATCAGATCATGGCCTTGATCTTTCTATGTTACAAGACGTCACTATCCGTTTTCGAAGAGGAGGAGAACGTTGTCGATTACTTAATCGCAACCATAGCCATTCTCTAAAAAAATTACTGCAGCTGTGGCGGGTGCCACCTTGGCAACGAGATCGAATACCCTTACTTTATTCCGCAGAAGAGCTCAAAGCTGTTATCGGTTATGCCATTTGCCAATAGCTCCAATGGGTATAGCTATCTAATTAGATCCATACTAAAATCTATACTTATTACTCTTTAATTAAGGGGAAACTATGAGTCAAGATTCACGTGTCATTAAAGATCTTTGTCATCTGATGTCAGATACTTACGTCTTATATTTAAAAACTCAAAATTTTCACTGGAATGTGACGGGTGAATTGTTTTTTATGTTGCATGCCGCATTTGAAAAACAATATGAAGAACTTGCAGAAGCCATTGATGTTCTCGCAGAACGTCTTCGTGCCCTCAAAGTCCAAGCCCCAGGAACTTTTGCTCAATTCCAAAAAGTCGCCGGTATAAAAGCGAATGAGAATATTCCTTCAGCGTCGGAGATGATCCGTGAATTGTTATCAGATCACGAGCATCTGGCTACAGAATTACAAGAGATGATCGGAAATGCAGAAGAAGAGGGCGATCAATCAACCATGGATCTTATGATTGAGCGTCAAACTTATCACCAAAAAGTAGCTTGGATGCTGCGTAGCTCTTTATAGACCGTCATCCCGTATAAGTGTCGTCGTCCTTGGCTGCTAAGTACTAGGAAAAACACTGTGCTATCAAGCCAAGGATCCAGCGTTTGCACTTGAGGCGTCTCCAGATATGTTTCCTTCAAAAGATTGGCGCTGGATCCCTCGCCTGAAAGTTATTCGCATTCTAAAAGCTCTTAGCGGCGAGGGACGACGGTTTAACGTCGTCGTTGGCTGTTAAGTACTAGGAAAAACACTGTACTATCAAGCCAAGGATCCAGCGTTTGCACTTGAGGTGCCTCCCGGATATGCTTCCTTCATAAGATTGACGCTGGATCCCTCGCCTGAAAGTTATTCGCATTCTAAAAGCTCTTAGCGGCGAGGGACGACGGTTTAACGTCGTCCTTGGCCGCTAAGTATTAGGGAAAAACGCTGTACTATCAAGCCAAGGATCCAGCGTTTGCACTTGAGGTATCTCCCTAGATATGTTTCCTTCAAAAGATTGGCGCTGGATCCCTCGCCTGAAAGTTATTCGCATTCTAAAGCTCTTAGCGGCGAGGGACGACGGTTTAACGTCGTCCTTGGCCGCTAAGTATTAGGGAAAAACGCTGTACTATCAAGTCAAGGATCCAGCGTTTGCACTTGAGAGGTCTCTCCAGATATGTTTCCTTCATAAGAT
>JAGVJZ010000064.1 GCA_020050845.1 Gammaproteobacteria bacterium | reverse complement strand
GATCAAGCTTACAAAGCAGCTATGATCAAAGTTAATCTTGGCAATCTCTTGCCACATGCTGATGATAAAACCAAAACTACAAGTTTGTCAGGTGGACAACGTCAACGAATTGGACTAGCAAGAGCATTGGTTCGTAATTCGAGTGTATTTGTGTTCGACGAATCTTCCTCAGCGTTAGATTCTTTCACCGAGTCTGAGGTATTGGCCAATATCAAGGAAACTACTAAGGGCAAAACTTCTATCATGATTACCCATCGGGTAGTAACTCTTAGAAATGCGGATGAAGTTTTAATTATTGAAAATGGTAAAATAGTCGAACAAGGAAACCCCGTTAATCTTCTGAAGCAATCCGGAGTTTTTTCACGCTACTGGCAAGCGCAAATGGGAAACTCTTAAGTGTTTTTTCTGCTGCCGCCCATGTTTGTCACTCCCGCGAAAGCGCATTGCTGTCCCGTTAAAAGCTAAGAAGTGCTTTTAAAGGGTTTGAGCGATGGATCCTGCATCTAGTGATGAAGATTCTATAAGTCGGGCAGGCCAAGGAAGACGTGGAGAGAGTAGTTGGGCTTCGTCGTCCTTCGCCTCTAGCGGCTGAGTAGTTATGAGAATAATGCCCTGCCAAGACGAACCATAGTTGCGCCATATTGGATAGCCGTTTCGTAGTCATCAGACATGCCCATGCTAAGATGGGCTAATCCAGAGCGCTTAGCGATATTGGCCATTTCTTCGAAATAGGGAGCAGGGTTTTTATCTTGAGGTGGGATGCACATTAATCCCGTCACATTGAGCGTTACTTCAGAAAGAAGTGTTTTATAAAAATCGGCAAAATCTTCCGGTAGAACTCCACTCTTTTGTGGCTCTCGTCCAATATTGATCTGAATGTAATATTCTAATTTTTTTTGTTGTCGTTGTTCTTCTATAAATAATTTGTGCGCTAATTTAACGCTGTCCAAGGTTTGAATCGCATCAAATAATGCAACTGCTTGTTTTACTTTGTTTGTTTGTAAGTGTCCGATTAAATGTAAATTAAAAAAGTTATATGCATCTTTTAATCCTGGCCATTTAGTTTCAGCTTCTTGGGTGCGATTCTCTCCAAATAAACTTTGGCCTTGTTTCACTAAAGGTATTATGCGATCAATCGGCTGATTTTTAGTGACGGCTAATAGTTTTACCTCATTAGGAAGTCGCCCATAAAGTTTTGCAGTCAATTCAATTTGGTTCTGAATTTTGTGGAGCGGTGACAAGGTATTGGGTGTTTCCATAAAGCTATATCCAATAAAAAAGCAATATTACCTATAATTATATTGTCATATCTAGTAGAAGTATTAATAACAAAGGGGACGCGTATGAGTCACAAAACATATGCCATCATTTATGGGGTTCTATTTCTGCTAATAGGATTATTAGGTTTCGTGCCAATGTTAGCGCCTGATGGCCACCTCTTTAATTTTCTATTAATGGGTACTATTCATAATTTTATTTACATTTTTATCGGGGTAATAGGTCTCTTAATGGCTTTCAGTGCCTATTATTCAAGAATGTATTTTAAGGTTGTGGGATTTGTCCTATTATTTATGGCCCTCTTAGGGCTGATGTTTGGTAGCCATTTAGACCTGTTACCATTTAACATTGGGGACAATCTATTTAACTTGGTCATGGGTGCGTTAGCTCTTTATTTGGGATTTGGCAAACTAAGAACCTAGTTACCCTTTTACTGAGAAGTCGTTACAAACCTAGTAAGTCTATTTAAAATTTATTACCATGCAGGTACAGTCGCTGGCTGCGACCGAATTTTTATTCACAATTTCGAGTATTTTATGAGTGACCCTGATGATCTATTGCCATCAGATTTAGAAAAGAGCAAGTCTCAAATTAAAAGAGAAATGACTGAGTTACAAAAACTGGGTGAACGCTTACAGGCACTTAGTCGTGAACAGTTAAAAAAAGCAAATCTTCCTGCGCAGTTAGCGCAGGCCATTGACGAGTCAAAAAGAATTACCAGCCATAGTGCCAAACGTCGACAACTACAATATATTGGACGTTTAATGCGCGATCTAGAAGATCCGCAAGCTGTTCGTGACTTCCTGCAAAAAATTGAAAACAAGCATCAAAAGACAAATGCCTACTTTCACATGCTTGAATCATGGCGGGAACGTTTAATCACGGAAGAGCAGAGTGCATTAACTGATTTTATTAATCTCTATCCTGCTGCAGACAGACAACATCTTCGGCAATTGGTCCTCAATGCGAAAAAAGAGCGTCATCAGGGGACTCCCAAAGGAGCTGCAAAACTTCTTTTCCAGTATTTAAAGGAGCTGCAGCAGTCAAAACAAGAGGAAACATTTTGAAAGAAATTTCTTTTTTTGCTACGTGTCCCAAGGGCCTTGAATATTTGCTCGAGGATGAGTTAAGTGCTTTAGGTGCAAATACGACTAAACAAACTGTTGCTGGTGTTACTTTTAAAGGCCCAATTGAGCTTGGCTATAAAGTCTGTCTTTGGTCGCGTTTTGCAAATAGAATCTTATTGCCAGTTGCCCACTATCCCGTTAATAACGCCGATGAACTCTACAAGGGTGCAAGTAAGGTACTTTGGGCAGAGCACCTAGCGGTTAATGGAACATTTCGAGTTGATTTTTCTGGAGCTTCCGAAGAGCTTACTAATAGTCACTTTGCAGCTCAAAAAATTAAAGACGCTGTTGTTGATCAGTTTCGCAATAAAACCGGACAGCGACCTTCCATTGAAAAGCGAGATCCTGATTTGCGGATCAATGCCGTTATGCGCAGAGGATATGTGACAATCGGAATTGATTTGTCTGGACAAAGTCTTCACAAGCGGGGCTATCGTGTTGAGGGAGCAGCAGCACCCTTAAAAGAGAATTTAGCAGCTGCGATTCTAGTGCGGGCAAAATGGCCTGAAATTGCAAAGGCAGGCGGTTCTTTAGTCGATCCTATGTGTGGTACAGGTACGCTCTTAATAGAAGGTTTGATGATAGCCGCTGATATTGCGCCTGGATTATGGCGAAAGAATTTTGGGTTCCAACGCTGGAAACAATATGATTCAAAAGCTTGGCAAAAGCTTTATCAAGAAGCTGAAACGAGAGCAAAAGAGGGCAAACAAAAACTGTTGTCCACTTTTCATGGATTTGACATTGATGAAACAGCAATTGCTCAAGCACGTGCTTGCGCTGCTCGTGTTAGCTTTAGCAATTTTATCAATTTCCAAACCGTTGCCATTAAAGCGTTAACAGCTCGAGAGGTTAAGAAAAAATTTGGTTTGTGTGTAGTCAATCCACCTTATGGTGAACGACTTGAAGAGCAAGAAAATTTACTGCCTCTCTATCGAATCTTGGCTCATACCCTCAAAGAAAATTTTTTGAATTGGGAAGCTGGGATGATAACTGGCAATATGGAAATCGCTAAAAAAATGGGTTTACGCGCTTACAAAAAATATGCTGTTTTTAATGGCACTATTCCCTGTGAGATACTCTTATTTCATATCAAGCCGGAATGGTTTGTCACTAAACGCTAAATTCGAGTTTAAGCTCTACCACTCGACTTTAGCGCCCTGAGAGTCAAAGAAGTTACCAGTTTCACGTTCGGTCAGTCGATGCAATAGGCTGCGTATGTTGGAAACACTTTGTTCAGGACTAAGAATATTATTTTGACCTTGAGATTCTATTTTAAGCGAACCGGGATGAACGGAAAAAACTTTGATATTTTTCGGTTTTAAATCCACCGCTAAATTTTTCATTACCATATTTAGAGCCGCTTTACTGACACGGAAACTATAATTTTCGCCTTGATTATTATCAGCAATACTGCCTTTGCGATTACTAATAGAAACTATTGTTTTAAGATGACTTCTGGAAACATTATCTAGAAAGGTTTCTGAAAGCTTTAAGGGTGCAATGGCATTGGTCACAAAAGCCTGTTTCATGGTATCAATAGAGATATTTCCAAGATCTTCGTCTTCAGGATGTATACCGGCAGTGTTAATGAGTAAATCAATATTCACATCTGAAAATTTATCAGCAAGCTGATGAAGCTGAATTTGATTATTAATGTCTAACTGTATAAGGGTCACATTTTCAAAATGTTGGGCCAGGTGCTGCAATTCTTTCGCGTGAACCAAACTGCGGCAAGAAGCCAATACACGCCAATTATCAGAGGCATATTGACGTACAAATTCTAAGCCCAAGCCTCTATTTGCTCCTGTTATAAAAACGGTATACTGCAGCATAATTTTCTTCCTAATATTATTATCCCTATAAGAAAAAGATAACTGGTGAATTGCTGAAATACAAGGAAGCCCTATAAAGTTTATGTCAAAAAGGTTGGAGGATGGATGAATTATTGGCTACTTAAAACAGAACCCGAAACATTCGGGATTGAGCATTTGAAAAAGTCACCTAAACAAACTACACCTTGGGAGGGTGTTAGAAACTATCAAGCTCGTAACTTTATCAGGGAAATGGCAGAGGGAGACCTGGCGTTCTTCTATCACTCAAGTTGTAAAGTTCCAGGCATTGTAGCTATTGTTGAAGTTGTCAAAAAAGCTTATCCGGATGCAACGGCTTTTGATCCAGACAGCTCCTACTATGACAGTAAGAGCACCCCAGAAAAACCGCGTTGGTCTCGAGTTGATGTCAAACTTGTCGAGCCCTTAAAAGAAATCATCACTCTTACAGAATTAAGAGAAAGGACGAAGCTAAAAGAAATGGTGTTATTAAAGCCAGGAAATCGTCTTTCAGTGATGCCAGTCACTAAGGGTCAATGGTCTGAGATTTGTAAAATGGCAGGTACCGAGATTCAGTAATGACCGCATTGAGGGGAATGTCCCAGCTATTTGCCTGCAAATTATCGACCTCCTGAAAGTCATAAGCCAGTCCGAGTAAAAAAGGCTTAGTGCGGTAGTGATTTTTTTTGAAGGCAAAAGTACGATCGTAAAAACCCCCTCCCATCCCTAAACGGTTCCCTTTTGAGTCAAAAGCGACTAATGGGGTAATAACCAGATCAAGGCTCAAAGGGTCAATTTTTTCGACGGCCTCTAAGTCAGGCTCGAAGATACCATACCGATTTCTTATTAATGGATCACCTTGACGGTAGCGGCCAAACCATAGTTTGTTATGTTTTAGTGGATGTAATATGGGGAAATAACAAGCTTTATGCATGCTAACTGCTTTTTCTACAATTAAACTAGGATCAACCTCTCCCTTCGTAGAAAAATAAAATGCAATCCGCTCGGCACGAATGAATGCAAGAACTCTGGTAAGACTAGAAGCGATCTGTCTGCTAGCGTGACTTTGGTACGATTGGGGATGAGCAGTTCTGATGGTAAGGATTTTTCGTCGCAGCTGCTTAACATGTTCCATGAAGGTAGAGTTCTCCGTGATATCGCGACAGCCGCTCTTCTGAACCCCTGGGTTCAAAAGTGGGTCGTTAAGGCCTTACTTTAGGCTTTCCACTAGCTAATTTAGCTATGGACATGCTCACCATAATGCCAGTCCAACCCTCTGGTATGTAGTATCGGTTCAAGAATTACATTCTGTTACGAATACCACAGAGTAAAAAAAATTATAGTGGATGTTTTTCTATTCTGCCAGTGCTTGGTCGATTTTATTTTGAATTTCTTGGATGCGAAGATTCATATTGTCTATATAGCAGTCTTTTTGGCGTTTTAAGCTCACCATTTCGCTTGTGATATTTAAGGCAGCAATCATGATAAGCCGGTCAATGCCTAGCGTTTTGCCATTTTCTTGAGCTTGGCGCATTTTGGAGTCTAAATAAGTCGCAGCTTCTTGCAAATCAGCTAATTTCTCAGCGGGACATTTTATTTGGTATTCTCGATCTAATAATCGAATGCTGACAACGTCATTTTTCTCATTCATTGCATTTCACTCCTAAGCTGCGAAATTATCTTTTTGACTTTAGCAACTGCTTTTTTGTTTTTATCCAATAATTCTGCTCTTTCCTGAGTTATTTTGATTAATTTTTGACGAAGAGAGTGGTTCTCACTCTTCAGTTTTTCATGAGTTTGAAGGAGCGATTCAATTTGAAGCTCTAAGTTGATTAAGTCGATATTATCCATACTATATGAGTCTATATCTAGATACGATCTTGGAATATAGAGATCTTGTAAATCGGGGTCAATGCGTACATGATAACAATTAGAAAAAAATGTCTAAATTCTTTATTTATGTGAGGGAACTGCTTAATGGAAAAGTCAGTTTTTGCGATTAGAAGACAAAAATTACTGGCACAACTTGGGAATAAGGATGCAGTAATACTATTTGGTTCTTCCGAGTTATTGCGTAATGGCGATGTTCATTTTCCCTTTAGACAAAACAGTAACTTTTTTTATTATACGGGTTATAGCGAGCCTGAGGCAATTGCCGTTTTAATCCCGGGTGATAAGGGAGGTGAATACATTATTTTTAATACCCCGAAAGACCCCGTGATGGAAAGGTGGGTCGGGACTCGAGTGGGACAAGAAGGGGCTGTTGCCCAATTTGGCGCTGATACCGCATTTGATATTTATAGCATTGATGAAAAAATTCTGGAGCTCCTGGCAGGGCGAGAACAGATTTTTTACGATCTGGGTAGTCATCCACTTTGGGATAAGCGAATTCTTGACTGGACACATGAGTTACAAAAGAGAGCAAGAAGATCTCATCCTTGTCCTGCGGCACTTGGAGATCTTAAGGTTAAATCAAATGAAATGCGTCTATTTAAAGACCAGATCGAAATTGCAATACTGCGTGAAGCCGCCCAAAAATCAGCAGAAGCTCATAGGGCAGCAATGCAAAAATGTAAATCAGGTATGTTTGAGTTTCAGTTAGAAGCTGTCGTCAACTATGAGTTGATGGTGAGAGGTTGTCGTTTTAGTGCCTATCCGGCTATTGTGGGCGGCGGACCGAACGCCTGTATTTTACACTATAACGACAACTCAAAGCTGCTTAAGGATGGTGACTTAGTATTAATAGATGCCGGAGGCGAGTACGAAAATTATGCATCCGACATCACTCGAACCTTCCCTGTGAACGGTAAATTTTCAAAGGAACAGGCAGAAATTTATAACCTGGTTTTAGAAGCGCAGCTCAAAGTAATCGATCTAATACGCCCTGGCACCCCTTTAAATTTATTACAAGATGCAGCTGTCAATGTTTTAGCCAAGGGATTGATTCGCTTAGGAATCTTATCTGGAACGATTTCAGATGTTATCCAACAAAAATCTTATCAAGATTACTATATGCACAATGTTAGTCATTGGCTTGGATTAGATGTCCATGATGCCGGGTCTTATCGAATTAATGACGAATGGCGAACTCTAGAAGAAGGGATGGTGCTGACTGTTGAGCCAGGTTTATACCTGTCCAGTAGTAACGAATTGAATAAAAAATGGTGGGATATCGGCATTCGTATCGAGGATGATGTTTTAGTCACAGCTAGCGGCTGTGAAGTATTGTCGCATGATGCTCCAAAAACAATAGCGGAAATCGAGCGTATTATGGGCGAAGCATCTTAGGGCTTAAAGTATGATCTTTTTTTTCTGCTACTATTAAAATAGATAGATAGAGCAAATAAGGATCTGCTATGTTAACGACCGAAAAATTCAATAGACCACTTTCTTTCTGGGAAACAGTTAAGGAAGTACTCGCCTGTTATTGCCATATTTTTTGGCAAATTCTGGGTCTGGTTGTCATCGCCGCGGCGTTACAAGCCTTCGTCTCTATCTTAATGCCTGAAAATCCAACGGTTGGTCTGGCGGTAAGTGTTTTAAATGCTGTCATTGCGATGTTTTTTTATGCTTGGATTTTAGCGCATGCAGATAATCTATTGATGAATCGTCCTACTACCTTGCGTGATTCATTAAAGATTGCAAAAGAACGATACCTAGCCTTACTTGCATTATTATTGCTTTATATTGTGATCATGATGGTGCTTGGATTATTTGCATTTGGTATGCAATTAGCCGGTTCCAGTTTACATATCGTTTACGTTTTTGCTCTTATTACTTTGTGTATCCTGATCTTTATTTTTACCCTGATCGCATTTGCCATGCCTGCGGTCATTCTTGATCAAAAACCTGCTCTTAAAAGCTTTGAGTATAGTGCTCGTTTGGTGTGGGGTCATTGGTGGCGAACTTTTTTAATATTCATGGTCTTTGTTATCCCAGTGGTACTCTTATCGTTAGTGATCTTAATATTGCCAACCAGAAATATCGCTGTAATAAGTGGCTATGAATTCATCTATCACATTATTACGTATCCATTAATGATTGCCGTGGTTTTAGTCCTTTATCACGATCTAAAAACACGTAAGCAGATTGCAAATGTTAAACATTTGGATAACCAAGCCCATCATTAATAGTTTTTTGTCGAGAAACAGACAAGATTCAGTTGCAATGGTTGGATGCTAAACTCATAATTTCTCTCAATCCGCTACGAGTATATTGAAGAGTTAACTATGAGCAATCGATACGACGTTGTAATTATTGGTGGAGGTATTGTTGGAAATACCTTGGCTCTTATTTTAGCGAATGCCAATTTGCGAGTCGCTCTTGTAGAAGCATTACCAAAGACTCAGCTTCGTTCATTAGGGGCTAATAAAAGAACCATAGTGCTGTCTTATAGCAGTCGCTTAATCTTTGAAGCTTTGGGCTTTTGGCCTTTTTTGGAAAACTATGCTTGTCCTATTCATAAGATTCATGTTTCAGATCGTGGTCAATACGGAACGTCTAAAATTGAAGCACATGAAGAGAATATTCCTGCACTAGGGTATGTATTATCTGCGAACGCAATTGGCTCGATTGTCTTGCAGCACGTCTACCAACATCACAACATTACAGTTTTGCAACCTGCGCAATTTTGTTCTCATCAAGAAAACGTCGATGAGATTGTGGTGACTATTCGATCTGGAAATGAAGAGATTAAGTTACGAAGTGATTTGCTAATTGCGGCGGATGGTCATAATTCTGCTGTTAGAAAGTTTCAAGAAATAGGTGTAAAAAAACAAGATTATCAACAAACTGCCATTTTTTGTAATCTTGAATTGAAAAGATCACACCAGAACACAGCCTACGAACGTTTTACCTCCGAAGGTCCTTTAGCCATCTTGCCTCTACTGAAAAATCAAGCAGCGGTGATTTGGACAGTCTCTTCCGAAAAAGCAATGAAACTCATGGAAATGAGTGATCCTATCTTTTTACACTCCTTGCAAGACCATTTTGGCTATCGTTTAGGTCGATTTTTGGCCTGCAGTGAACGAGGAAGTTTACCCTTGTCATTAATTACAGCAGAAAAACAAATCAGCTCTAAAGTCGTATTAGTCGGAAATGCCGCTCATACTCTGCATCCGGTGGCGGGGCAAGGCTTAAATTTAGCATTAAGAGACGTTGCAGTCTTAGCGGAAGAATTATTACATGCCAAAAAACATAACTTACCCCTTTGGGATCACCAAGTGCTGCGAAATTACTTCAATCACAGACAGGTAGACCAAAGAAAAGTCATTGGATTAACAAATTCATTGGTTGGTCTTTTTTCAACGAGTTTATTGCCGATCATGCTTGCAAGAAGTTCTGGTTTAATATTATTAGACAGACTGTCAGGACTTAAAAAAACACTAACCAGAACGACACTTGGCTTTTCGGGCAAAGTTCCAAGGCTAGCTTGTGGTTTAACAGTTGAATAATGGAACAAGAAAATGAATAACCATTATGATGTCATTATCATTGGAGGTGGTTTAGTCGGATTATTTTTAGCCTATATCTTAGGCAAGGAAGATTTTAAAGTTGCCTTGGTAGAAAGGCAGTCATTGCAACCTGTGGCACTTTCGGATGGTGAATTTCAAACTCGTGTGAGTGCGGTTAACCCGGGCTGTAAGGTAGTCTTTGAAAAGCAAGGGTTGTGGTCAAAGATTTTTGATACTGGCCGAGTGAGTTCTTATGAAGAAATGTTTGTTTGGGATAGTTTAGGCAAAGGTAAAATTCACTTCGAATGTACTAAAATCGCTCAACCTTGTCTTGGCTATATCATCGAAAATGCGGTGATTCATAATGCTTTGTTAGCAGTTCTAAGCTCCGTCCCCAATGTAGAATTAATTACAGCAACACCCAATGCTATATTTTTGCCTAATCATCAATCATTAGGCGTTAAGTTACCAGGAAGGGCAATCACAACTAAGCTCTTAGTAGGCGCAGATGGAGCTCGATCTTGGGTGAGAGAACAAGCGCAGATTCAAGCCATCTCGTGGCCCTATCACCATGAGGCATTGGTCACCAATGTCCGAATTGAAGAATCTCATTTAAAAACCGCCTGGCAATGTTTTTTACCAGAAGGGCCGCTAGCTTTATTGCCGTTGGCCGATGAACACATCTGTTCAATTGTCTGGTCAGCTGGTCCTCAAGAAATAAAGCGGTTACAAAGAATGACCGAGGATCAATTTAATTTTGAAATTACCAACGCTTTTGAAGGTCGACTTGGAAAAATTCAGCGCGTAGCAGGACAAACTGTTTTGCCGTTAGTCATGTCTCATGCAAAGCAATATATTAAACCTCGTATTGCTTTGATTGGCGATGCTGCGCATACCATCCATCCTCTGGCAGGACAGGGGGTCAATCTTGGCTTTTTAGATGCAATCGTATTAGCGGAAAACATCATTGCTGGGCGTAAGACTAAAAAAGATTGGGGAAGCTACTCAGAACTTCGTGACTATGAACGGCGTCGAAAAAGTGAAAACTGGTTAATGGTAATCGGAATGGAAGTTTTTAAACGATTGTTTGAAAGTGAATCGATGTTCTTTGTGGGGGCGCGAAGTACTGGCTTAAAAATCATTGATAATATTGATTTTTTGAAGAATCAATTCATTAGCTATGCTGCTGGACTGTCGGCTGTACGTCGTCCCGCGACTTGATCGCGGAACGACGGATATAAATATTACTTTTGGCTATGTGTCGCAAAGCACCAAGAGTGGCCAAAAGGATCAAGAAGCGAGCACATCTTGTCTCCCCAATGTGTTTCTTGGGGTTCCATTTGAGATTCTGCTCCTGCTGCGATAGCTTGTTTGTAGATAGCATCCACGTCATCGCAGTAAACATATAGCATGACAGGAGAAGGAGTTCCCAGGGTTTTAGGGCTCTTTGCACTGGTTACTTCTTCACATTGAGCACCTTCGCGCCCACACATAATAACTTGATCTTTGTACCGAATTTCACCATGAGATGTTTTATTATCTTCTCCAGGAGAGGTGCTGGCTTTTTCAAAATTAAACGCTTTTTGATAGAAAGCTAGGGCTTGGTCAACGTCTCCTACCATTAAATAAGGAATGAGCCAAGGCATGTCAGCAGGGCGTGCAGATTTAGACATAAAGTACCTCGAAGTTACTGATTAAGATGTATGTTTCTATAGCAATAGCAAAGTCTGCGAGTATAATATCCAATTTGCGAATTTTCTCCACTTCTAAAATGTGAGTTCGCACATTTGAATTCTTAATTAATCTAATTTTTCGCGAGATAGGTATGCTAAAAACAACTCCCTTGATTCATCAACACCAACTCGCTGGCGCTAAGTTAGTCGATTTTTCTGGTTGGCAAATGCCTTTACACTACGGTTCGCAAATTCAAGAGCATCATCTGGTTCGACAGGATGCGGGGATGTTTGATGTTTCACATATGGCGATCGTAGATGTTTCAGGCAAAGATGCCTTGTCCTATCTGCAATATTTATTTGCGAATGATGTTGGTAAGCTAGATCAAATAGGTAAAGCACTTTATACCTGTATGCTGAACACAACGGGTGGCATTATAGATGATTTGATTGTCTACAGAATGTCAGAGGGTGACTATCGTTTAGTGTTGAATGCTGGAACACGCGAAAAAGATTGGCACTGGCTGGTCAGCCAAAAGAAAAAATTTCAAGTCGATTTAATTCAAAGAGATGATTTAGCAATGGTTGCCTTACAAGGTCCAAATGCTGTTACCAAAATTATGCCTCTGTTTGAAGATTCGGAACAAAATGCTTTAAAAGCTCTTAAGCCTTTTCAGGGAACTACTGTTAACGGTATTTTTTATAGTCGTACAGGGTATACCGGTGAAGACGGTTTTGAAATTCAAGTTCCTGTTAAGAGGGTAAATGAATTATGGCAAAATCTGCTCTCTGTCGGAGTTAAACCTTGTGGTCTTGGGGCTCGAGACACTTTACGATTGGAAGCAGGTTTAAACCTTTACGGTGTGGATATGGATGAAACCACGACACCCTTAGAGTCTAATCTTGGCTGGACAGTCGCATTCGAGCCTGCAAGTCGTAATTTTATTGGTCGTAAGATTTTAGAGACTCAACAGAAAGCAAACCATAAAAAAATGGTAGGGTTAGTACTAGAGACCTCAGGAGTGCTTCGTAATCACCAGCGGGTGTTAATCCCCAATAATGGTATAGGAGAAATCACAAGTGGCAGTTTCTCGCCAACTTTAGGATATGCAATTGCGTTGGCAAGGTTACCTTTTGATTTGAATTCTGAGGTTTGTGAGGTCGAAATAAGACAGAAAAAAGTTCCTGTTAAAATTGTACAACCGCCCTTTGTACGAAAAGGAAAAAAAGTTTATAAGGAATTTAAGCCAGCCTCTGCTGATATTTCTTAATCTAAATGAATCTTAAAAAGGAAGAAATGATGAAAAAGGTTCCGGGGGAATTAAAATACGTATCTACTCACGAGTGGGCAAGAAAGGATAATTCTGAAGTTGCAACAATTGGAATTACTGATCACGCTCAGGATTTGTTAGGCGATATAGTGTTTATCGAATTACCTGCGATTGGACAGCACGTTTCCAGCGGCGATGAATGTGGTGTAGTCGAATCAGTAAAAGCTGCTTCTGATATTTACAGTCCACTTTCCGGTGAGGTCATTGAAATCAATTCAGATTTGGAACAAACACCTGGTTTGGTTAATGAAGACCCTTACGGGATGGGCTGGATTTTTAAAATTAAGTTAAAACAGCCAGATGAGTATGAAAAATTACTTTCACCAGACAATTATGAAAAACAAATTGGCGAGGAAGTTCATTAAATGACTTCTTTCATGAGTCTTAAAAAACAGTGAGAACAATATGCCATTTATTCCTCATACAGACGCGGAAGCTGCAGAAATGCTGCAGGAAATCGGTGTCACGAGTATCGAAGATCTATACGACGAAATTCCTGCGTCTTTACGAATTAAACAACTAGACAATATTCCAGCTGGACTTGGCGAATATGAAGTCAAGCGTCTAATCGCTTCAAAACTAAAACAAGATAACCTTGGGATGTGTTTTATCGGTGCTGGTGCTTACGAGCATCATATTCCGGCTGCAGTTTCAGCTTTGTTAAGTCGCGGCGAATATTTAACAGCGTACACACCTTACCAGGCTGAGGCGAGCCAAGGTAATTTGCAACTGATTTATGAATTTCAAACTATGATTGCAAATCTAATGGGATTAGAGGCAGCGAATGCTTCTGTCTATGATGGGGCTTGTGCTTTAGCCGAAGCAATTCTAATGGCGATTCGCGTTAATAAAAATAAAGATAAGCTTGTTCTAATACCCAAAACCGTTCATCCAGCTTATCGAAAAGTTGTGACCAGCATCGTCAGGCAGCAAGACATAAAAGTAATTGAAGTTGATTATGATAAAAAAACTGGTCGAATATTAAAAACTGATTTAACACCTTACGAAAAACAAAACATTGCTGCTGTTGTCATCCCTCAAACTAATTTCTTTGGAGTGCTGGAGGAAGTAGATCAGTTGACTGATTGGACACACTTTGAAGGTGCTCTAGCTATTGCATTGGTCAATCCTATTACCGTGAGTGTCTTAAAAGAACCAGGGAAATGGGGTAAGGAAGGTGCAGATATTGCTTGTGGTGAAGGCCAACCTTTAGGTATTCCCTTAGCATCCGGAGGTCCTTATTTTGGCTTCATGGCTTGTAAGATAAAATATGTCAGGCAAATGCCAGGAAGAATTGTTGGTCAGACTGTCGACTTAGATGGTAAAAGAGGATTTACTCTAACTTTACAAGCTCGGGAACAACATATTAGAAGGGCAAAGGCCACTTCAAACATTTGTACTAACCAAGGTTTAATGGTCACTGCTGCCACTATCTACATGAGTCTTCTAGGAGCGAAGGGAATTGCACAGGTTGCCGGTGCAAGTTATATGGGTGCGCACTCTTTACAAAAAATGTTAATGCAAATTGACGGTATACAAAATGTCTTTCAAGCGCCTTTCTTTAATGAATTTGTTCTGCGGTTAGACCGACCCATTAATTCAATTCTAAGCTCATTGGAAGCTGCGGGAATCCAAGGTGGTTATGACTTATCAAGAGAGTATCCCGAGTTGGGCTGTGCATTGTTAGTATGTGTTACCGAGACAAAAACAGAAGAAGACCTTTTCATATATGCCCAGCAATTGCAAAAGACATTAATGGAAACTAGCTCATTAGAGCCTTGTGTAACCAACATCTAACAAAGGTACAGCATGTTAATTTTTGAACAATCTACTGAAAATAGGCGGGCATCTTTGCAAGCACCCCGAGGCGAATTCGACTTAAGTGCTCTGCCATCAAACTTGTTGCGCCGTGACCCTCCGATACTAGCTGAAGTATCAGAATTACAAGCCGTGCGACATTTTACTCGATTATCCAGAAAAAATTTCGCCATCGATACTCATTTCTACCCATTGGGTAGCTGCACGATGAAATACAATCCTCGCATCGCACATGAATTAGCCGGCATCCCAGCTGTTAGCGGTCGACATCCCTATACTGCCACGATGCAAAGCCAAGGCTTTTTAGAATGTCTTTATGAATTACAAGAATATTTGAAATCAATTACTGGAATGACAGGGGTTTCACTGACTCCAATGGCAGGAGCGCAAGGTGAGTTTGCGGGTGTTGCAATGATCAAGGCCTATCATGAACAACGTCAAGATTTTGAACGTTGCGAAATCATAGTTCCAGATGCAGCACATGGCACCAATCCTGCATCGGCAGTGATGTGTGGTTATAAAGTTAAAGAAATCCCGACTCTTTCCAATGGCGATGTTGATATTGCAGCATTGAAAAATGAACTGGGCCCTAAAACGGCAGGTATCATGCTGACCAATCCTTCCACCTTAGGAGTTTTTGAACGCAAGATTGTTGAAATTGCACGAATGGTTCATGAAGTGGGGGGTTTACTTTATTACGATGGCGCTAATCTAAACGCGATCTTAGGTAAAGTTAGACCTGGGGATATGGGCTTTGATGTTGTTCATTTAAACTTACACAAAACTTTTGCGACACCACACGGTGGCGGCGGTCCTGGGTCAGGTCCAGTTGCGGCAAATGAGCGATTAGCACCTTACTTACCAGTTCCAATGGTTGGTAAAAAGAATAATTTTTATTCATGGTTAACGACAGAAGATTGTCCTTTAACTATTGGACAGTTATCCACTTACATGGGTAATGCAGGAATTCTATTTCGTGCTTATGTCTATATACGGTTGCTAGGTTGTGAGGGATTGGTTCGCGTCTCTGAATATTCAACGCTGAATGCTAATTATTTGCTTGCGAAATTAAGGAAAGCAAAATTCGATCCAGCTTTCCCACAACGTCGTGCTACTCATGAATTTATTCTAACTTTGAGTCGACAAGTTAAAGAATTAGGTATTACTGCTCTCGATCTTGCTAAGCGGTTATTGGATTATGGTTTTCACGCGCCGACCATTTACTTTCCGTTAATGGTTCCGGAGTGTCTTTTGATAGAACCGACCGAAACAGAGTCTAAACAAGATTTAGATGCCTTTGTCGAAGCCATGGTCGCTATTCTTGAAGAAGCACGAACCAATCCAGAACTTATTAAAGCAGCGCCACACACAATGTCTGTAAAGAGACTCGATGAGGTAAAAGCGGCCCGTGAGTTAGATATTGTCTGGAAGAAAAAAGACTCTAAAGAGTAGTCATTTTTCCTTCTCCCGCTAAGCGGGAGAAGGTGGCCGAGGCCGGATAAGGGGAATCAGAAATTAAAGTATATTTTCTAACCCATAGAAGAGTTGTTTAAGTTCCGGCACTTTGCGACACGCTAAAATGACGCCAGGCATAAATGCTTCGCGATGATAGGTGTCGTGACGAAGAGTTAACGTTTGACCTGCATCCCCAAAGATCACTTCTTCATGCGCAACCAATCCAGGCAAACGAACCGAATGAATCGCAATATTATTTTTCTTCCCGCCGCGAACATTGGGTATTAATTCATGTTCTTGGATTTTACTACTGGGAATTTCTCGAACACTTGAAATAGCTTCGGCTGTTTTGATCGCCGTGCCTGAAGGTGCATCCACCTTGCCATCATGATGTAATTCGATGATTTCAACATGAGGGAAATACTTAACGATTTCCTTAGCACATTGCATTAATAATATGGCGCCCATTGCAAAATTCGGAGCAATGATGCCGCCTAATTGTTGGTCACGACATCGTTCCTGTAATGTCTTAATTTGTTCCGGGTTAAGTCCGGTGGTGCCTATGACGGGATGCGCACCTTTCTTGATGATAGTTTCACAGTTTTCGAATACGACATTTGCTGATGTAAAGTCGATCACAATATCTGCACGAGTCTGGTCAATTGTTTGTCCAAGGTTATCGTGATGGTCAAGTTTGCCGACAATCTCAAAATCCGATTCCTTCTCTAATGCTTTTAGAACTTCAAGACCCATTTTACCACCAGCACCATTGACTATGACTCGTAGACTCATTATGTTCTCCAAGAATTAAGAATGACCAGGGCTATTCCAATGGGAGCAATATAGCGGACCAGAAATAGCCAAGTTTTAAATAAAAATGACTTTGCTTGTAATTCTTCAGCACTTACCTTCGGTGAAATTACCCAGCCTGCAAAAAGTGCAAACCCCAAGCCACCCAACGGTAGAAGAAGGTTGGTTGCCAGATCGGTAATCGCATCGAAAACTGTCCAATGATGGAAGAATTTAAAATTTTGCCATACATTAAAAGATAGTAGTGATGCCAAACCAAGAAACCAGGCAATCAATCCAACAATAATTGATGCGGTCAAACGCTTAAATCCATGTCGTTCAGTTAATAGAATAACTAGCGGTTCGGCGATTGAGATGGATGATGTCCATGCAGCAAATAATAAGAGCACAAAAAACATTCCCCCAAAAAATTGACCTGCTACCATTTTTGAGAAGGCGATAGGTAGGACTTGGAACATTAAGCCAGGTCCACCCTCAGGTACTAAGTGATGTTTGAAGACTAATGGGAAAATAGCCAGACCCGCTAGCACTGCTACCATGACATCTAGAATGACGATTGTGAGTACTGCACTTCCAAGTTTGGTATTGCGGGTTAAATACGAACCATAGACCAACATACAGCCAGCACCAATCGCTAAGGTAAAAAAAGCATGTCCCATTGCGGAGATCACGATCTCGGGAGAAATTTTTTGCAATTTAAATGAGAATAAAAAATGATATCCGGCTGCAAAGTCACCATTGTAAAAAGCATAAATATCAAGGACTAGTAAAATCAGAAATAAAGCTGGCATCATTATTTTTGATGCTTTCTCAAGACCAGCTTGAACACCTCTTTCTACCACCCACATCGTCATGACCATAAATAGCGCATGCCAAAACATTAATTGCCAGGGGCTTTGAAGAAAATTTTGCCAAAGTAAATTGATCCCGGCATCATTTAAATTGGTAAATGCGCCAGTCCAAGCGCGAAACATATACGCTAATGACCAACCCGCAACCACGCTATAAAAAGAAAGCACCAACAATAAAGTCAACGCTCCTAACCATCCTACCAGTTGCCAACGCGTGCTTTTATGTGCTTCTAATGCGAGTTTTTTTAAGGAATTGATTGGATTTTCTTGTCCTCTACGACCGATGATCATTTCCGCCAACATCAACGGAATGCCTATTAGTGCGACGCAGATAAGATAGATCAGAACAAAGGCGCTGCCACCATTGGCGCCTGCCATATAAGGAAACTTCCAGATATTTCCTAACCCAACGGCTGCGCCTGTCGCCGCAAGAACGAATCCAAGGCGTGAAGACCAATGCTCTCTTTTGGCTACAGTAGGAACAGTAGACGTGCCGTTCATTATTTTGCCTGGATCTGAAATAAGTAAAAAAGCCCCGTGAGGGGCTTTATAAAAAGACTATTTTGAGAATTCTTGTTCTACAAAATCCCAGTTAACGAGATTCCAAAAATTTTCGACATATTTAGCGCGATCATTTCTAGTATCAAGATAGTAGGCGTGTTCCCAAACATCGCAAGTTAAAATTGCTTTTTTACCTTCAGCAAGAGGATCGTGAGCGTTTGATGTACTGTAAACTTCTAAATCGCCATTAGGTGATTTAACAAGCCATGCCCAGCCCGAACCAAATTGCCCAGTGGCTGCTTGGTTAAATTTTGTTTTAAACTCTTCGAAAGAGCCAAAGGATTTTTTAATCGCTTCAGCGACTGTACCTTTAGGTTCACCGCCGCCATGGGGTTTCATGCAATGCCAATAGAAAGTATGGTTCCAAACTTGGGCTGCATTATTAAAAATGGGTCCGTTTTGGGTAGCTTTAATAACCTCTTCTAAGTTCATTTTTCCATAATCATTATCTTTAGTGAGTTCATTGAGCTTGTTCACATAAGCACGATGATGTTTCCCATAGTGATATTCGAGTGTTTCTTTCGAAATGTATGGTTCTAAAGCATCCATTTCATAAGGTAAAGGAGGTAATTCAAATGTCATAATATTTCCTTTTAGATATAAGATTGCAGATAGTTTTCTAATCCAACCGTTTCGATCACATTTAATTGAGTTTCAAGCCAATCAATGTGTTCTTCTTCGCTTTCAAGAATATCTTTCAGTAAATCTCTCGAGACGTAATCTCTAATTTCTTCGCAGTATTTAATGGCATCAGTGAGATCATCACGAGCTTTATATTCAAGCTTTAAGTCACATTCTATGCATTCTTTGGGATGTTCACCAATCAATAACTTTCCGAGATCTTGTAGATTTGGTAAACCTTCGAGGAATAAGATTCTGTTAATCAGTTTGTCTGCATGTTTCATTTCGTCTATTGACTCATCATATTCCTTAGCGCCAATTTTATTGAAGCCCCAATTGTTATACATGCGCGCGTGCAGAAAATATTGATTAATGGCAATGAGTTCGTTACCGAGAATACGATTGAGGTGATAGATCACCTTGGGATCACCCTTCATAACTTTCCTTGATTATATCGATAAGATAGGGAGTGTAGGTTCTGGAAGAAAAAACGTCAAGCTGGGGGAGTTGCAGTATGGTCTGTATGATCCCGGATCATACAGACCACCTAGCAAGTTAACTATAAACTATTAAAGCTCTTCAGCATTCTGCGCTAAGTAATTAGCAATCCCTTCTGGTGAAGCTTTGATAGCAGCCTTACCTTTATTCCAGTTTGCTGGGCAAACTTCGCCATGCTCTTCATGGAATTGTAATGCGTCGATTAAGCGGATAATTTCTCCCATATTTCGACCCAATGGTAAATCATTCACAATCTGAGCGCGTACTACATTCTGGCGATCAATAATGAAGGCACCACGTAATGCCACTCCAGCTTCTGGATGCTCAACTCCATATTCTTGACAAATGGTGTGGTTAATATCAGCAACCATGGTATATCGGACTTGACCAATACCGCCTTTATCTACTGGAGTATTGCGCCAAGCGTTGTGGGTAAATTGGGAATCAATTGAAACAGCGATGACTTCAACGCCACGTTGTTGGAATTCTTCAATGCGATTATCTAAAGCGATTAGCTCTGATGGGCAGACAAAAGTAAAATCTAAAGGATAAAAGAAGATTAAACCGTATTTACCATCAATGGCATCATATAATCGATATTTATTAACAATTTCACCAGTGCCAAGGACGGCAGGAACACAAAAATCGGGAGCTTTTCTTCCCACTAAAACGGTACTCATACGTATCTCCTATTAAGTAATTTTCGAGAACGTTATTAGTGTTCTATATCCACTAACAGATGTCAATTGAGTGAAAATGATAAACAAACCCAAACGTTATTGACAATCATTCTCATTTAGGAGAACATTATGTCATAGATTTAGACGGGAATAAATAGATGTATGTATGTATTTGCCGCGGAATAACTGATAGCCAAGTGGCTAATGCTGTGTGTCAGGGTGCGAAATGTGTCAAAGATGTCAACAAACAGATTGGCGTACCAGTACAGTGTGGTAAATGCTGCTGCTATATGAAAGAAGTCGTTGCAGAACTAGTTGCCCAAAAAGAAGCTTCTGTTGCTCCTAACTAATCTTTAAATTACCTTCCGAAATTTTTCCCGCGTCAGGTTGATAATTTTGTTGCTGGCAAAAAGTCTCTTTAATAAAAGGAAGAGTAATAATGGCAATTATCACGCCCAGCGGCAATAGAATCAATCCCTTATGAAAGCTGCTCACCGTATATTCTCTAATTCCATTATCCATAGTTCCATGCCAAGTTAGATCGAGAATCAAGCCTACTAAAGGTTGTAATATGGCACCGGTTAACATGTTAAATGTGTTCATGAAACCAATGGAAGTGGCATTGAGACGATGTGGGTTAATTTCTCTAATGATCGAAAAAGATGGCAGGAAGCCGCTAGAGAAAAATCCAAACGCAAATAATAACGTTCCAAGTAAAAATAAGGGTAAATTCGGTACAAATAAGATGATTGACAGTGTGATCAGTACTCCGTAACTACCTAACACCATCGAAGGTTTGCGTCTCTTAATGCGATCTGAAATCATTCCAAAAAGAGGAGATCCCACGACCCAGCCAATAAATAACATTGAGACGAGTGTCGCAGCCATGTGTCGATCAAGTCGATAGAATGCCATTAAATAAGGAACACCCCAAAGACCACCAAAGGTTGTCGTAGGGGCAAACATGAAGGCACCATAAGTTGCGACGACCAAATTTTGCTTATTGGCGACGATTTGTTTCAAGCCAGAGAACAATTTGACCTTGGTCCCTTTGGATTCTGCCTGATGGTATAATTTGTTGTCTCGAACAAAGCTCCAGATAGTAATCGACAGCACGATGCCGACTAGTCCAAAAATAAGCAAAGTTTCACGCCAACCGAAATGAGCCACCATAAAAGAAACAGGCGCTTGACCACCAATGGCACCGAGCATCCCCATGGTGACCATCACTCCTGTTAAGGTCGCAAAATAACGCAAAGGCAACCAAGTAGCACAAAGATGCATACACCCAACTGCCGCAAAGGCAGATCCTAAACCGATAAGTAAACGTCCAAGGGCGGCAACCATCAGTACATGAGCAGAGCTAAACAAAAGAGCGCCTAAACCACAAATGAGAGTTGCGCTAGTCAATAATCGGCGTGGACCTAATTTATCAAGCAAGATACCAACCGGGATTTGGACTGAGGAGTATGAATAAAAATACACGGCCGCTAATAAGCCAAGTTGAGCACCATTTGCAGAAAAGGCTTTCATCAAATCTGGAACCATGACGCTCGGAGAAACTTGCAGGAGAGTCTCATAACAATAAAATATTGCGCCAAGTGCCCACATTACCCATGGCATAAAAGTTCTAACGGTTCGTTCCTGACCGTGAAGCTGACTCATAGGTTCTCCTTGACTGCTCTTCTAAAAGGGGATTTATGATACGGGAGAAAGGGGGGGAATACCAGTAGCGCAGTTTGATTGCCATCTAAGCACCTACCGACGGAAAATTCTCACGATTCTTTAGAACCTGCCAACGATTAATGATATTGCAGAAAAGATCCGCTGTTTTTTCCGCATCATAAATTGCAGAATGCGCTTCCTCTGGGTCAAATTTCATCCCTGCCGCTAAAACGGATTTAACTAATATTGTTTCTCCATACGCCATTCCTGCTAGGGTTGCCGTATCAAAAGTAGTAAAAGAATGGAATGGATTTTCTTTAAAATAATTACATCTGCGAACGGCGGCCTTTAAAAAGCTGAGATCAAAAAATGGATTGTGACCAACTAGCACTGCTTTTTGACAGCGGGTGGCTTTAAGTTCTTTGCGGATCGGAGTGAACATTTGCTTCAGTGCTTCTGACTCGGTTACTGCAAATCGAAAAGGATGATAGGGATCAATTTTATTAACTGTTAAGCATTCCGGATGCATCACGGCACCAGGAAAAGGTTGTACATGGCATGCGTGAGTTTCTCCCCGGGTTAGCATTCCCTCATTATTAAGGTGTAAGATTACGACTGCCAATTCTAAAAGTGCATCTGTTTGTGGATTGAAACCCCCTGTTTCTAAATCAACTACCACAGGTAAAAAACCACGGAATCGTTTTGCGATGGGAAATCGTTCATTCATGAGGATAATTTCCATGCAGTTGCGGTGTCTGATCTAAACGGTTCCACTTCAGATTTGCCAAAGGGATAGGACTTTGGTATCTGCCACTCTTCTTTTATTAAAGTTACTTTGGATGAATTGCGGGGTAGACGATAAAAATCAGGGCCGTTAAAACTACAGAAAGCTTCCAATTTATCTAATGCTTGCACACTTTCGAAGGCTTCTGCGTAAAAAGAAAGCGCTGCATGAGCAGTGTAAATACCTGCGCAGCCACAATCAGTCTCTTTCGCTTCGCGACTGTGGGGAGCGCTATCTGTGCCAATAAAAAATTTTGGGTTGCCACTCGTCGCCGCAGCCAGTAGTGCTTCTTGATGTACTTTGCGCTTAACAACGGGTAGACAGTAATAATGTGGCTTAATACCACCTACTAATAAATCATTGCGATTAATTAACAAATGATGGGCAGTAATTGTTGCTGCAATATTTTCTGGCGTTGATTTAATAAAATCGACAGCATCCTTCGTTGTGATATGCTCGAGTACTATTCGAAGTGTAGGGAATTTTTTGATCAGTGGTTTTAATATCCTATCAATAAATACAGCCTCACGATCAAAAATGTCAACTTCAGTATCGGTTACTTCCCCATGAATCAAGAGCGGCATAGCAACTTCTTGCATTGTCTCCAAAACTTTCTCCAACTTTTGTAAGTCGGTGACTCCATTTTCAGAGTGGGTCGTACTTCCTGCTGGATACAATTTGCAACCAAACACAATGCCACTCTCTTGAGCCATTTTGATCATGCTGGGTGTTGTTTGAGCAGTCAGGTAAAGCGTCATTAAAGGTTCAAACGTTAAGCCTTTTGGCACTTTTGCCAAAATTCTCTGCCGATAAGCGCTTGCTTGAGCAACATCCACTATCGGTGGCTTGAGGTTGGGCATGATGATTGCGCGTTGGAATTGTTGTGCCGCGTGTGGAACAGTAGTTTCCAGCAATAGGTCATCTCTAAGATGAATATGCCAATCGTCAGGTCGTGTGAGGATTAATTTTGTCATTTTTTTTTAATAAATATGTGGGTGATTAATATTCATAATTATTCATCATTTAAAAAAAAATGGAATAATTCACTGTGACTATTTTCTTTTTAATTAGATTGATTATACTTCGCGCTTGATAAGAAATGGTTCGTAGCCTGGAAGAACCCCAGGAAATTTCGATTTTCTCATTGATGTCCACTTTTTGTCGCACCAGCTACATTCTAAGCAATTGGCATGCCTGTAGCACTTAAAATCGTTAGGAAGACGATTTCAAAAACCAATGGCTTACATGTCACGAAGATTAAATCCCATGGGTTTGTTGTAGTGTAAGAGGGTTTTAGCACCCATTAAGTTTGCCTTGTCACGGATAGTTGTTCCCATAAAATGAACATAAACAATACCTCTGGTCATCACCAGCTGTATTTTGTGTTGCTTAAAGCGGAAAAAAGAACACCATTATGGAGAGCCAAATGAAAAAAATAATATTAGGTGTTATTAGCGCTTGCTTTATAACCACAATGGCAAGTGGAGCGAATCAAAATGAAGCTTTTGCTCGAATTAATGACTTAAACAATCAAACCCAGCATTTGCAATGTGAAGTTGATAAATTGCGTGCTGAGCTAAATCGAATGCAACGAATAAAAAGGGTCTGTCATCGTCCTAGGATGGCAAGGTGTCATGCCCCTTGTCACCCATGCCAAGGCTCTCATTCCTTAGGTTTTTATCCACCCTTCCCCAACAGAAGCAATTGCATGGGTGCAGGAGGGGAACCGCTTGAAGCAGGTTTTGTTGATAATGCCTTCAATGAATACGCTAGAATCTGGAGCACGCCACAAAATTTATTGTTACTGGCCGCAATGGGTGCCACAGTTACTACTTCCCCTTTTCTGGGCTTACGTTCTGCTTTTGATGCTTCGGACTTAATCGTCAATCTTCCAACGATGAATGAGGATTTACGATTCTTAAAAGAGAACGTCAAACTGCGTAGGAAGCTAGCTTGTCAAGGTTTGCGCTTACCTGATCGACCCATTATCGAATTAGGGGGTAAGATTGAAGGTATCATTTTTGCGCAAGATGATTGGAACAATGGCCCTAGACGTAGTGATATCAATTTAAGTAGTGCCCGTCTAGATGTGCTGGTGCAGGTCAGTCACGCGGTGCTTGGCTTTTTAGCTCTTAACATGGATAACTCAACTTTTGATCTTCTGAATAATTCAAGTTTGGATATCCAGTTAGCTGGATCAAGTAACCGGGTATTCAATTCTCGAGTGTTTGTCAGTCGAGCATTTGTAACTATCGGTGACTTAGATTGCTTCCCAGTCTATTTTACGATTGGTCAGATGTTCGTGCCATTTGGTCGTTACGCTTCCAATATGGTGACGTCAACACTTACTGTCGCACTGGCGAGAACTAACGAACGTGCAGTTTTGTTAGGTTATTATAAAGATGGGGTTTACGCTTCAGTTTATGCTTTTAAAGGTGATAGTGATGTTGATAGTGCTGGAGTTAATGCTGGTGGTGTTAACTTTGGATTTGAGAAGACTTGGTCAGATGGTTCTATAAATATTGGTGCGGGTTATATTGGAAATATTGCTGATTCTACTGGAATCCAAGTAACCGGTAATGGAGTAGGCTTTTTTGGCCTCGGACTCAATGATTTTACCGAAGACTTAATTCATAACGTCCCAGCATATGATGTTCATGGTGAATTCGCGTTTGGAAAGTTCAGTTTATTTGCGGAATATATTCAAACAACCCGATCTTTCGAGACTATCGATTTAAGTTTCAATGGTAGAGGCGCGAAGCCTTCTGCTTCTAACGTTGAATTAGCATATAACTTCAAAGTTGCAGATAAACCGGCTTCATTAGCTGTGGGTCATGGCACAACTTCTGAAGCACTTGCCTTGAATCTTCCCAAAGAGAGTTTTCTTGCGGCATTTAATATCTCGATCTGGAAGAATACCATTGAAAGCTTAGAGTTTCGTCACGATGAAAATTATGATTCCTCAGACTTTGCAGGTGGTAGAGGAGCGATTCCTGTTGTAGTAAATTCAGCAGGTGGTAGTCGTAATACTTATACATTGCAGGTCGGGGTTTACTTCTAATAAAGTAGTCCGACCTAACTTACGTGCCCGCGTGCGTGCCCCTGCCCGAATTCTTTTTTTGGCAGGGGCACGCACGAGGGCACGACCACATAAGTGGATATATACTTAAATCAAAAACACTTATCCTCAAACTCACACAAATCATTAATAAAGCAAATGCCACATTTAGGTTTTCTTGCTACACAAATATACCGTCCATGTAAAATTAACCAATGATGTGCATCGTGAATAAATTCTTTTGGAACGACTTTTAGCAATTTAAGTTCAACCTCGAGCGGCGTTTTACCTGTAGCAATCTTGGTCCGATTTGAAACTCGAAAGATATGTGTATCGACGGCGATTGTAGGATGACCAAAAGCGGTATTCAGAACAACATTAGCAGTTTTACGTCCGACTCCAGGTAGCTTTTCTAATTCTTCTCGACCATTCGGGACTTGAGAGTCGAATTGTTCAACTAATATTTGGCAGGTTTTAATAATATTGGCAGCTTTCGTATTAAAAAGACCAATACTTTTAATATAATATTTCAATCCTGCTTCGCCGAGTGTTAAGAACTCCTGAGGTGTCGGTGCGACTTTAAATAATTCTTTAGTTGCTTTATTCACACTGACATCAGTGGCTTGTGCCGATAACATTACTGAAATCAGTAATTCAAAAGCATTCTTAAAAATTAATTCAGTTGTCGGTGAATCGTTATGCTCTTTAAACCGCTTAAAGATCTCATAGCGTTTGTGGCGATTCATCTTGAGATCCTTTCTTTGATTTAGCTCGCAAAATTGCATCTAATATCTCTGATTTTCGGCTATCTCGTGATTGCGTTGGAGGGCTTTGAACTTCATTGCTTTTTGCTGCTAACCTCTTATTATGTTTTTGATACTGCAAACGCCACTGGTTAGCCTTTTCTTTTTGAGATGCAGCATCCAGGGGTTCGAGATGGTTAAGGTCAATACAATCGACAGGGCAAGGAGGTATACAAAGTTCACATCCGGTGCATTGATCGGTAAGGATCGTGTGCATTTTTTTTGCAGATCCTAAAATAGCGTCTACTGGACAGGCCTGAATGCATTTGGTGCATCCGATACATTCATCTTCTCTGATAATGGCGACACTGGGTTGCTTTGCTTTTTGTTGCATCTCTTCAAGATAGGCAGAGGGATCTTGTTGCAGCAATTGCGCCAGAGCAAGTAAACCCGTAACACCCCCTGGAGGACATTTGTTAATCGCTTCCCCTGATGTCGCTATTGCTTCTGCATAGGGTCGGCAGGCGCCATAGGTGCAAAGACCACATTGAGTTTGTGGTAACAAATTGTCGATTTCGTCAATAAGTTGGTTTTTCATGAATGATCAATGTTCTATGTGATAAAGATATCTTCTTCTCGCTGTAACATCTCAGTAATCTTCTCTAAATCTACTCGAAGCATGAGAGGTGTAAAGGAATCAATACGATGGTTTAAAAGAGGTGACTGCAGGTCACTCCAGTGAAGTTCCGGTATTTTCAAGAATGATTCTGACTTATGCGCTGTCTCGGGCAAAATAGGTTTGAGATAAATCATTAATATTCTAAAAAGATTGATACCCTGCGTGCAAATAGACTGTGCTTCTTGCAATCTAGCTGGATCCTTAGCAAGTAGCCAGGGCTTTTTTTCGTCAATATATTGGTTAGCTAAGTCTGCTAAGGTCATAATTTCACGTACTGCATGATTGAATTCAAGACGTTCGTACAAATTAGCAACTTTTTCGTTTGCGTTGATAAATTTATCGAAGAGCTCTGGATTGTCTAAGGTTTTCGACAATTGATGATCAAAATATTTGGTAATAAAACCAGCGCAGCGGCTAGCAATATTCACTACCTTGCCAACTAAATCAGAGTTTACACGTTGCGCAAAATCATCAAAGTTTAAATCGATGTCGGTAATACCGCTGGTTAATTTAGCCGCAAAGTAATAGCGTAAATATTCTGGATCTAAAAAATCGGAATATTTTTTGGCCGTGATAAAGGTACCACGTGATTTTGACATTTTTTGAGCATTGATCGTTAAAAAACCGTGGCTAAAAATCTTGGTAGGTAATCTAAAGTCGCTTCCTTGCAACATAGCTGGCCAAAAAAGAGCGTGGAAATAAATGATATCTTTACCAACGAAATGATATAGGTCGACTTCAGAGTTTTTGCCCCAGTATTCTTCAAAAGATAAATCTGGTCTTTGCGCGCATAAATTTTGAAAGGTGGCGATATAACCAATAGGAGCATCCAGCCAGACATAAAAAAATTTGCCAGGAGCATTTGGAATCTCGAAGCCAAAATATGGAGCATCACGGGAAATGTCCCAAGGCTGCAATCCTGCCTCAAACCACTCCAATAATTTTTTTTGCATGCTTTGTTCTACATGATCATCATGTAACCAATCATGTAACATTTCCTGATAATGATTTAATTGAAAAAAATAATGTAGTGATTCTTTCTCAATTGGGGTCGCCCCTGACAAGATCGAAATAGGATTTTTTAATTCAGAAGGTGTATACGCTGCCCCACAAACCTCACAATTATCCCCATATTGATCGGGGGAGCCACAACGAGGACATTCACCTTTGACAAATCGGTCTGGTAGAAAAATATTTTCAACGGGATCATAAGCTTGTTTGACTGTGGCGGTTGCAATATCACCACGACTTTCCAAACGATTGTAGATTAACGTGGCTAATTCTTTGTTCTCTGGTGAATGAGTAGTGTAATAGTGGTCAAAACTTATATTAAATCGTTTGAAATCTGCCAAGTGATCTGTTTGGGCTTGTGCAATAAGTTCCTCTGGCGTGACCTGATATTTTTGGGCGCTAATCATAATCGGGGTGCCATGCGCATCATCACCACAGATAAATAGGCATGATTCACCTCGCATTTTTTTAAAACGAACGAAGATATCAGCCTGAATATGTTCCACCAAATGACCTAGATGAATGGGTCCATTGGCATAAGGGAGGGCAGTGGTGACAAGCATTTTTCTCATGATTAGTAACTTTTAGTAACAAAAAACCGTATACTATACCCATTTCCCCTCAAGAGTCACTAAGAGTGAAGTCCATGATTAATGAAAATGAAGTACGTGAAGTTTTAAAGAGTTATATCGATCCTTATCTAGAGGCTGATTTCATTAATAGTAAGATCCCTGTCAACATTTCGGTTGTCGCAGAAACTATTAATGTCGAAATCACACTAGGCTATCCATTTAAAGGTTCGAAAGAGCAGGAAGATCTGACTCATCTTCTACAACGAGCTTTTCCAGAAGCTAAGATCAATGTCTGCCTAACTTGGAAGGTTGAGCCACGAATGGTACAGCCTGGTCTACAAAGTGTCGGCAAGATAAAAAATATCATTGCAGTTGCATCTGGTAAGGGCGGAGTCGGCAAATCGACAACGGCGGTCAATCTTGCTCTGGCATTAGTAGCCGAAGGTGCAAAAGTAGGGATTCTAGACGCCGATATCTACGGACCGAATCAGCCTCAAATGTTGGGTGTGACCACAAGACCCACGATGACGGAACAAAAAGCCATGAAACCTATTATGAGTCATGGCTTACAATCGATGTCGATTGGTTATTTAGTAGATCAAAATACCCCAATCGTATGGCGCGGACCTATGGTAACCGGAGCGCTTTTGCAGCTCTTAAATGACACCGAATGGGATGCACTTGATTATCTTATTATAGATATGCCGCCTGGCACTGGCGATGTTCAACTCACTCTGGCCCAAAAAATACCAGTTTGTGGTGCTGTGATAGTGACAACGCCGCAAGATGTTGCATTACTTGATGCCCGCAAAGGGATTGAAATGTTTTATAAGGTCAAAATTCCAGTACTGGGTATTATTGAAAACATGAGTGTTCATGTCTGCAGTCATTGTGGTAACCGCGAGCCAATTTTTGGCTTAGGTGGTGGACAAAAAATTGCACGAGAGTATGATGTGTCGCTACTTGGACAATTACCTCTAACCAAGAGTATTCGAGAACAAGCGGATAGTGGTTGTCCTACTGTCGTAGCAGAACCACAAAGCGATATCGCAATGCTATATCGGCAAATAGCAAAAAAGATTGCAGCGAGATTAAGTTTACAAGCACAGAATACTTCAACTTCCTTTCCCAGTATTATTATCGAAAATAATTAGGATTTATAAAATGGCAATAAAATCGGATAGGTGGATTCGCCAGATGGCGCAAGAACACAACATGATTGAGCCTTTCGAGCCTGCTCAAGTACGTCACAATGGAGTGGATAAGGTAGTTTCATTTGGTACCTCAAGTTACGGATATGACGTACGATGTGCCACTGAATTTAAAGTGTTCACTAATTTAAATTCCACCATCGTCGACCCCAAAGCATTTGATGACAATAGTTTTGTCGCTATTGAAGCTGATGTCTGCATCATACCTCCTAACTCATTTGCACTAGCTAGAACAATTGAGTATTTCAGAATCCCTCGAAATATTTTGACGATTTGCTTGGGAAAATCGACTTATGCAAGGTGTGGCATCATTGTTAATGTCACTCCTCTTGAACCAGAGTGGGAAGGGCAAGTAACCTTAGAGTTTTCGAACACCACGAGCTTGCCAGCGCGTATCTACGCAAACGAAGGTGTTGCTCAAATGGTGTTTTTTGAATCTGATGAAGTTTGTGAAACATCGTATCGAGATCGAGGCGGTAAGTACCAGGGACAGCAGGGAGTCACCCCACCAAAAACGTAAAATGTAGCCTGGGTTGAGCCCAGGCCACAGAACTATCTAATTTTCAGCACAACTTTTCCAAAGTTACGATTACTTTCTACATGCTTGTGTGCTTCTTGGATCATTTCCCAAGGAAACACATAATCAATGATTGGTTTGAGATGTCCTTGCTTTAAGGTAGGTAACCAACGTTCTTCAAATCGCTTGACGCATTCGCGTTTATCGTCTAGGGACATGGTTTCAAAAGAACTTCCTTTAATTTGTAACTTTCTTAATAGAATATTGGTTAAATTAAGATCCCCTTTGTTGCCATCTAATAAAGAAACCAGTATCAAGCGACCATTTTCTTTTAAGCAGCTAACGTTCCGGACCAAATATTTGCCACCAATAATATCTTGTATGACATCCACTCCCTGATTGTCAGTCAAAGTTTGAATATGATAAGCAAAGTCATGCGTATGGTAATTAATTCCGGTATGAGCTCCTATCTCAAGTGCTCTATTGATTTTCTCGTCTGTGCCGGCTGTGATAAAGATTTTGGCGCCAATATGGTGAGCTAATTGGATACTAGCAGTGCCGACACCACTCCCACCCGCATGGATCAGAACGGTTTCATTTCTTTTAAGGTTGCCTTGAGTAAATAAGGTTTCGTCTGCCGTGATAAAATTTTTGGGGATTGCTGCTGCATATTCATAGCTCCAATGTTCAGGAATTGGCATAGCTAATCCTTCATCGATATTACAGAATTCGGCATAACCACCACCATTAACGAGACCAAAGACCCGGTCCCCCTTTTGATAGCGCGAAGCGTTCTTGCCCTTAGCTACGACTTCACCTGCAATTTCATATCCTAGAACTTCAGGCGAGTTTTCATTATTAAGATGATTGCCCCGGCGTTGATTGATATCTATCCGGTTAACAGTCGTCGCATAAACGCGAACCAAAAGTTCATCTGCTTCTGGAGTAGGTTTAGCTACAGTTTTAGGTCGTAAAACTTCGGGACCCCCGTGGTGCAAATATACTATTGCTTTCATATCACCATCCGTGAATGTTAAAAAAAATTATATTAGCATAATTTCAGCTCAAAAAATTAAGGTCTTTTGAAATGATCGTTTATCGATAAAAAAAGAATAAGAAAAAATAATTAAAAACGCGTAGCAATAAATTATCAAAAATCGCAGTTATGTCATTGAAAAAGATATTGAAAATTTTCTTTTTTTTTTTTTCTTTTGTGCTAAATTAAAAGTTCGTTAAGTGTATCACTCCTACACTTAAGTGAAAAACGAATAACAGTTTTCATGGAACTAACAATTCAAACGAGGAATGAATTATGAAAAAACTGACTCTAGGACTTGCTGTATTACTTTCGGGTTTTGCTGCAAACTCTCTAGCTTTTCTTCCAACAGGTACGTCACGATGTGATGTTAGCGTGCCAAATTATTGTGGTGGATTCACATTTGGCGTAACAGGCTTATGGTGGAGAGCATCTTCTCCTGAGCAAGATTTTGCAACTTCATTTGCTGACATCGATTTAGTAACCTTTGACGGTCTTGGTGATGCTCATTCACATCGTAACAAACACGATTATGAGTGGGGCTTCAAAGCTAACGTTGGTTACATTTTCCCATGCTCTGGCAACGACGTTAACTTAACCTATACTCATTGGGACAATGACCATCATAACGGTACCGACGAGTTAACATTACCAACAGATGCAACTTTAGATGCAATTGGTAGCCCAATCTTTGGTCCAGTTATTCCATTGACAGGTCTAGCAACTGGTATAGCTTATACTCCGGTATTACCTTTGTCTTCAATCGTATTCGATCCTTTGTTTACCTTTGATACACTTGATACCCACGTTAGCTCTAAAACAGAATTTGAAAACCACACATGGGATTTAGATTTTGGTCAAGCAATCAATGTTGGTTGTAACTTTAAAGTGCGTTGGTTCGGTGGTTTACGTTACACCCACTTAGAATACAAGCAAAATACCACGTTTGAAACTGTGTTAACAGGTTCAGATCCATTACTAGCCTATACAGGTGGTGAATTATTATCAGCTACTGCTTTTGACGGTGCTGGTGTGTTGGCTGGTACTGAGCTTGCACTTGATGTATTTGATCACTTCCATAACCGTAGCAAATTCAACGGTATTGGTCCACGTTTAGGCTTTGACCTTAACTGGGGCTTCTGCAACGGCTTCGGTGTAGTAGGTAGCTTATCTGCTGCATTACTGGTTGGTGAAGAAGACAGCTCACTTACTCAAAGAGTAACCCTTGATGGTGCATTCGCAGCTCTTGGTGTAACCCTAGATGGCGTAAGTGGTATTACTGTTCCTGCGGTTCCAGAAGGCACAACCTACACTGTGAATCCATTCATTAGCACCTTTGCTTTTGATACAGGCTTCATCGGTTTCCATCATCCAGACGAAACCCGTGTAGTTCCAAATATCGATGCTAAACTTGGTTTGGATTGGACATACCAATTCTGCAACTGCTCACGATCTAAGTTGACAATTGAAGCTGGTTACCTTGTTAGCCACTACTTCAATGCAATTGACAGATTGTCAGCTGTAGAATTCACTGATCCTGAATTCCGCACACGTCACACCATTGACACAAGCTTCGATGGTCCATACGTGAGCGTTCAAGTAGCTCTATAATTCCTAAGTAGGAAATTAAAAAGCGCATTGTTAAAACAATGCGCTTTTTTTTTGTACAAAATAAATTCCTCACCCTTTTTCTCATTCGTATCTGTGCCCGCGTGCGGGCACAGGTACGAATGAGAAAAGGGGAAAAGGTATGCAGAATCTCATCCCAAGTTACCTCGTAAAAAAACCGGTCATGATTAGAACTCTTGTTTGTTAGACAATTAGCTAACTTCAGGAGGAAAGATGAAAACATGTCCACTTTTCAGTTCAGAGTTACTAAGCGCAATCCCAGAAAATATCCATTTACAATCTATTAGTGACCAAACCTTTCAATCGTTGACTGCAATAAACAAGTTCTTAGAGAACATTGGATTGTATTTTATTGGTAAACGTCGCAAAGAAGAGCACTGTCAGCGATTAAAACAAAATATCACTATATTAAATGCCGCAGAATTTAAAGAAAATCTGGATAACTATCGCAAGGAGTGTGACTATCTCAAATCATATCGTGCAAATATTGCTCTAAAAAATTTATTAACGACTACAATTTGGAATAAATGGGAGCAACTTAGTAGCAAAACACAGATTAACCAATTACAAATGTTCTGGAAAAAGAATTCAGAAACTAACCATCTTAGCCATGAAGCATTATTAATAATTGCGCAGGATATTCTGCCGTTCTTTGAGCAGTTTTATCAGTTAACCGTGATCGAAAGAAAATATTATCAGGCCAGTTTACCTAAAAAAGTGATTGAATCCTTAAAGTCCTATCAACAAGAAGTCCGAGCTTATATCGATTCCCTAAAAAGACAAATATGTGATGCAATGCTTGCAAGGCTTCAGGTCATTTCAAAGTCAAATAATATCTATCAAGGCGATGTTAACTTCTATGTTATCACTAGATTGGGTCATCTGGGTGTTAACCTGACCGAACCAACCAGTAGGAAATATAAAATATTATCACAATCACATTTTGTGTCTTTTCATCGTTATATTAGCCAACAAGGTAATCCACAACAAAAAACCATGTTGCATCGTTTGCCATGGTTTGAAAACGACGGAGAATTTTTATTTTCTGAATCGAATGGACAATTAATGATAATGCCAAGCCCCCCACCCATTAAAAACAAAATTTTTTCTTTGCTACCTTGGGTTGAAAAATTTTTCGATTGGTTAAGTGACAAACAAAACTTTTTTTACAGTAAATTTCATTTATTAGCACAAATTCGTTTACAAGAAAAAAACCACCATATTGAACAGTGTTCATTAGAAAATTTGTTAAATGAAGATACCTGGCGAAGATTAAATTTATTTGAAAATACTTTGTTTGCAGAGCATTCGAGTCTTGAAATTTATCTTTCTTCTTTTTGGAATGAAGTTTTCCATCCAACTTTATATGCTTCATTGATAGCGTTTAAGAGGTGTGTTTTAAAAGCGCTAGGACGTAATTTGGAAAATAAAATGGCTTATGCAGAGCTACTAGCCGAGCAATTGAGAACCAGGCTTGTGTTCGATCTGGAGGCTGCTTTAATGTCCTTAAACAGTCTCAAAGAATTTGTCAAAGCAATAATAAAAGATATTGAAAATGCTTTAACTAAAATTAGACTCGAAAAAAGTGTGTTAAATAGATGGGAACGAACTAAGTGCTTGCTAAATATTTATCTAAGTAGTGATCGCAAAATTTGTGAAAAAAAAGAAAATGCTACACCACAAAATGATAAAGAACTTCAATCAAAACCTAATTTTGTAAGCATAGATGTAGCGATAAAAGATATTATTGCAACAGCCTGTCCTAACAATATCTTCGACTTAAAAGTTCTAGATTCCAATCTGGCATCATTACAAAAATTGTTTGAGTTAAGAAGCTCTAAGATAGAAAGTGATGTTTCTTTTTGGAAACATTTTTTAATTTGTTATTTAAATACTTGCATCACTTTAGGGGTTGAAAATCCTCTCCTAAAGGAGGTAAAGGGAATCTTAGTTAAATTCGGACATCGAGATGTAGTTTCTTCTGCTTCTCGCTTTAATTTTTTTCAAAGAGACATGAACCTGACAGTTTATATAAGCTGTAGATCTGAGTTAATTCAAAGAAGTATTGAAAGGTCGCCAGCAATTCAGCTTTCAAAAATCCAGAGCAGTCAACGTGTAGCATAGACTAAAAATCGTTATTTATGCATGGGAAACTTCAAAATATTGCTTAAAATTGACTTCAAGCATGACAAATTCCATAAAGAGGCTCTATAATAGGGCCTAAATCTAGGTGGAGTATTTAAATGCTGAATGTAATGCTAGTTGACAGTCATGATCTAATTCGTTGTGGTATTAAATACATCTTACGTGACGTAAAAAATATTCAGATTAATAGCGAAGCGATTAGTTGTGAAGAAGCTATTACTCAAGCACAAGACTCAAAGCCAGAAATAGCGGTGATCAGCTTAAATAAGTTTGATGTTTCGATGCTAGATGGTATTCAAAAATTACTGCGTCGTATTAAAGGACTTAAGGTTCTGGTCATCACTGATTGCATGAATGAAGTAATCTTATCCTATTTGTTAAAAAGCGGTGTTCATGGTGCATTATCGATGAATACTAATAAAGAGGAGATCATGCAGGCGCTCAAAATGGTTAAAAATGGTGAGCGCTATGTCAGTTCTGATATTGCAAATTATTTAGCAACTTCCAATGTTATTGCAGATAATCCTTCTCCCTTTAAAAGATTATCGAGCAGAGAACTCCAAGTGGTATTAATGATTGTCAGGGGATTGAGTCCGAAAGAAATAGCAGAAAAACTTTTCTTAAGCTCTAAAACTATTAGTACTTACCGCAATAACATTTTCAACAAGCTTGACGTAAAAAATGAAGTTGAGATGACTTTGTTGGCAATTATGAGTGGGTTATTACAAATAAAGTAAGCTTAGTTTAAGCTTTTTTTCGTTCTAAAGGATGATCATACTTTAGCAAAGGTTCTCATGCTTCCTGCTGATTTTTAATCGTCATCGCTATCAGGCGGACAATCTTTGATAGCAACGCTATCACAACTAGCATTAACTCGCTGCCGAAGTTCCTTTCCTGGCTTAAAGTGAGGCGTATATTTAGGAATAGTTGCAACTTTTTCGCCCGTTTTGGGGTTATGAGCATTACGAGCAGGACGATAATGTAGACAGAAACTTCCAAAACCACGTATCTCAATTCTGCCGCCACGACATAATTCATTGCTCATGCAGTCTAAAACTTGATTTACTCCTACCTCAACGTCCTTAATCGGCAGAGTGTTAAGTTTTTCTGCAATTAAATTTATTAATTCAGATTTAACCATGGTTATTCAGCTGGAGCTGCCTCCTTATTTCAATAATATGTTAAGTATATCATTTTAGACGAAAAAGGAATAATAGTTGGAGGTAAGTTAGAAATAACCAGCGGTTCCGCTGAACCATAAAGCGATGGGGTTATTAGGGGGAGAATGCTAATTCTCTCTCTAATTGCTAGCGAAAAATTTATTTTTTCGCGACGCATTTTGTTACAGGAAGCTCTTCCCGCTTAAAGCGGGAAGAGCTGGGCATTTAATCAGGAATAATAAATCGTAGGCCGCTATGAGGTAAGATAAAGCCATCTAAAGAAACCTGCTCTTTACACAATCTTATGCGACGCGCCGCAAACCAATTAACTACGGTTGGGTAAAGAAAATGTTCGGCACTGTGAACTTTATTTTTGATGGATTCTAAATTGTCACTAGCGGTTACCTCAATGACTGCCTGCGCTATAAGAGGACCAGCATCAAGATCAGCCGTAACATAATGAATACTGCAACCATGTTCAGACTTTTTATCAGCTAAAACCTGTTGATGGGTATTGAGTCCCGGATAGGATGGAAGTAAAGATGGATGGATATTTAGTATTTTCTCCTGAAATGGTTCTAGGAAATCATGGCCTAATATGTGCATAAAACCAGCTAGAAGTATTAGGTCGGGTTGGTAAGTTGCAACCAGATCTCTAAGTGCTAGATCGTAAGCTTTCCTTGATGAATAGTCTTTAGGTAGGAGATTTGTTGTTGGAATACCTGCTTGGTTAGCTCTTTGGATGCCATAAGCATCGATGTTATTGCTAATGACCGCAGAAATTTTGGCGGGTAATTGCTTGGAACTGATGGCATTAATTAAGGCTTGAAGATTAGAGCCATTGCCAGAAATTAACACTGCGATGTTCAAAGAGGGTGTCGGAGTCATGCAATTCGAACCTGAGGCATCTCTTCATTGCAATAGTCGATTTTTCCAATAATCCATGCTTGCTCACCGCTTTCTTCCAAGATGGTTATCGCTTGATTTACATTGTCCCTAGCCACACAAATCACCATGCCGATTCCACAATTGAACGTCACAAACATTTCTTCCTTGGGAATGTTCCCTTCCTCAGCTAGCCACTTGAAAATATTAGGAATTTGCCAACTTGTAGCATCAAGAACGGCTTGGGTATGGCTCGGAAGGACTCGAGGGATATTTTCAATACCTCCTCCAGTAATATGTGCCATGGCTTTAACAGGTAATGCATTAAGTAAATTCAAAATACTTCTAACATAAACTTTAGTAGGAGTTAACAATATGTCACCCAAAGTCATGCCGTCAAAGGATTGCGCTAGAGAATGACCGCCTACCTCTAACACTTTACGGACTAGCGAATAGCCATTGGAGTGTAATCCAGATGAAGCAAGTGCAATGAGTACATCACCTGGTGCTACCTGGTCACCCGTTATCAATTTTTGCTTTTCTACCACTCCCACCACAAAGCCTGCTAAGTCATAATCACCCTTAGAGTACATGCCTGGCATCTCTGCAGTTTCACCGCCTACTAAGGCCATATTGGCAAGCTGACATCCTTCGGCAATACCTTGGATGATGGCTTGCGCCTTATCAATTTCTAGACATGAAGTAGCGTAGTAATCTAAAAAAAATAAAGGTTCAGCACCTTGGACAATAATATCGTTGGCACACATGGCGACTAAATCAATGCCGATCGTATGGTGTTTGTTGAGCTCAATAGCAAGTTTAAGTTTAGTTCCGACACCATCTGTTGAAGTAACCAAAACAGGATTTTTATATCGGTCTAAGGGAAGTTCAAAAAGAGCGCCAAAACCACCAAGCCCAGACAAGACACCTGGCCGGTGAGTTTTTTTCGCGAGCGGCTTAATAAGATCGACTAGCTCGTTGCCTCTTTCTATGTCAACGCCTGCATCTTTGTAGGAAAGTGTTGTTTTGATCATATCTTTAGGGAAAAAAAGAAGTTCTTTGCGTCATACTAGCGAGTTGCGTCTATGTTGTCGAGATATTCGTGTCTAATAAAAGGAAGCATTCCTGCGCGCCTATTTGTTATTCCTTCGTTCCCGCTCCCGGATCATACAGGCCAGGCAGCACATTGCTTCGGACTATTGCCACGATACTTCTAAGTCTTCCTTTCTTGAACTGTAT
>JAGVJZ010000023.1 GCA_020050845.1 Gammaproteobacteria bacterium | reverse complement strand
TTTTTTTCGGGCACGGGCACGCACGCGGGCGCGGGCACGTAAGATGATAGAACTAGCTAGTTAATCAGAACAAACAACGTTTTTATTATTCTCAACTAATTTGGCAACGATTTTCTTGGAGAAACCCTTTATTTTTTCAAGATCGGTGACTTTTTTAAAGGGTCCATTTTGAGTCCGAAACTCGATGATGGCTTGAGCTTTTTTAGGTCCTATGCCTGACATCTTCTGAAGAGAGGCTTGGTCTGCTGTATTGAGATTAACACTAAGAGGCTCTTTGAGAACTTCGTTATGTCGTGGCTGCATTGGCTGAATTTTTAACCAGACGTCTGGGTAGGCCAATATCGAAGTGGATACGAAAAGTAGCAACAAAATTGATTTCATGAGCATATCTAATCATAGGAAGCACCAAGATAGTATATCGGAAAAATAACTAACTATTTACCCGCCACTCCATGTACTGGTCGGACTGAACTCCAATGTTTGCAGCCAGGACAATGCCAATAGAGATTTGAAGCCGAAAAACCACACTCGGTACATCGATAACTCGGCTTATCGGTTAATAAAGTAGCCACTAAGTCTTTCAGTAACAATAATTTATCTTTGGTATCACCTTGAGAGATAGTTAAGTAAAGTTCAATCAAGCGGTCCAGACCACGCAATGAAGGTGAGGTACGAATCTGTTCTGCTATAAAATTAATCGCTGCACGGTTGCCCTGTTGTTTTTTGATATATTCAGAAATTGCGATTACCACCGAAGTTTTTGGATAATTATCTAAGTGGGACCAGAGGTAGGCAATGAATTCTTCCTCTTGCTGTATTTTTTCATAACAGAACCGCAGAGGCACAATGGTTTCGGAGAGATAGTCAGGGTCTTGCTCGGCAACGAAACGATAATGTTTGATAGCCAGTAAATAATCTCCTTGACGAATCGCGTGCTCAGCAAACGCCAGACTGGCGCGAACACAATTGTGATCGGTGTTCAACGCTTTGGTTAGATAGTCAGTAATTTTTTCAGGACCACCTTCGAGTCTTTTTTGATCTGCTAATTCGCAATAGTAATGGGCAATAGCAGTTTCCATCGATTCATTGGTCTGCTCTTGTAAGCGCCTAGCAATTTTAATCGCTTGCTGCCAATCTTTTTGCTGTTGATAAATACTCAATAAATAACGCAGACTACTAATCACTTCCTTATTTTTATCAACTAATTCTAAGAATAATCTTTCGGCTTGATCTAGAACTCCTGCACGTAAGTAATCCTGTGCTAATTCATTCAGCGCTTGATTACGCTGTTCTTGTTCCAGCTGCGGTCTAGTAATTAAATTTTGATGGATACGAATCGCTCGATCCACTTCACCCCGCTTACGAAACAAACTTCCTAAAGCAAGATGCGTTTCAATCGTATCCCGATCAACAGCTAATAATTTTATAAAAATATCAACTGCTTTATCCGGCTGTTCATTGATTAAATAATTAATACCGAGGAAGTAGTCACGATGAAACGGATTTTTAAGAGAGGCTTGAGGGATTTGTTGGCTTTTTCTGCCCATATACCAGCCTGAGACTGAGGCTACAGGTAGCAATAGCAGAAGAAGTTCGATCATTGAGGTTCCTTATAAACGTGCCCGCGTGCGTGCCCGTGCCCGATTTATTTTTTTGGGACACGGGCAAGCACGCGGGCGCGGGCACGAAACTTGATGCAATATCTTAATGCACAGTTGGAGTCACAATTTCCTGCTCTAACTGTTTCACACGATTCTTTAAATGATAATTCTTTTTCTTCAGTCTTAAAATCGGCGCAAGCGAGAAAATAAAACCAATCAATATACCCAAACCTACTGTTAAAACTAAAAGTAAAGATAAAGAAATACTCGTGCTTCCAATATAGTAATTTAGTGTTACAGGGCTGGCATTGAGTAATGCGAATGATAGCCCAAAGATGATGAGAATCATGGCAAATAGATATGTAAAAATTCTCATAAAAAAATCCTAGCGGGCAAATTTTTGATAAGTGGAGAAATTAAAAGAGGGGTGAAAACACCCCTCTTCTCTTTACTCATCTTCCCTTTTGGCTTCAATACGTTCTTTTAACAAATCTCCTAAGGTAGTGGTCGCTGGTGCCTCAGGTTTGGAACTGCGAGTTTTCGGTGCCGGCGCTGGCGCTGCCTCTAGTTCGCGCATTGTTAAAATTACTAAGCGATTCTTGCGGTCGATATTGGCGACTTTAGCTTCAACTTCATCGCCCTCTTTAAGATGCTCTCTTACATCTTTAACTTTATCTTCTACAAGATCACCTGCTCGTAGTTGGCCTTGAACAGTATCGCCAAGATCAATCAGAGCATGCTTTGCCTCAACCTCAATGACTTTACCTTTAACTTCGGCTCCTCTGTCATTCTTATCAGCAAAGTCACCGAATGGGTCATGTTCAAGTTGTTTGATACCTAAAGAAATACGTTCACGCTCAGGATCGATTGCTAAAATGATCGCTTCAACTTCTTGACCTTTCTTATAACGACGAACAGCTTCTTCACCTGTTTCATTCCACGAAATATCAGATAAATGCACTAAACCATCAATACCACCTTCTAAACCAATGAAGATACCAAAATCGGTAATTGATTTGATGCTGCCCTTGATACGTTCATCTTTATCGTGACGATCAGAAAACTCTTTCCAAGGATTCACTTGGCATTGTTTGATACCTAATGAAATACGACGACGTTCTTCATCAATATCCAGTACCATAACTTCCACTTCATCACCAATCTGTACCACTTTAGCTGGATGGATATTTTTGTTAGTCCAATCCATTTCAGACATATGGACTAAGCCTTCAATACCATTTTCGATTTCTACGAAACAACCGTAATCAGCGAGATTAGTGACTTTACCAAATAGACGAGTACCGACTGGGTAACGACGAGCAATATTTGCCCATGGATCTTCACCTAATTGTTTTAAGCCGAGAGAAACGCGCTTTTTATCGCGATCATACTTAAGAACTTTAACTTTTATTTCTTCACCGACAGATAACATCTCGCTTGGATGTTTCACACGCTTCCACGACATATCTGTAATATGTAATAACCCATCTACGCCACCTAAATCGATAAAGGCACCGTAGTCGGTAATATTCTTAACTACACCGGTTACACTCTGACCTTCTTGTAGATTCTCAAGCAACGCTTCGCGTTCGCTTCCAGATTCTTCCTCTACCACGGCACGACGTGAAACGACAATATTGCTACGTTTCTTGTCCATTTTAATAATTTTAAAGCCGAGTTCTTTACCTTCAAGGAAAGAAGGGTCACGGACGGGTCTGACATCTACTAAAGAGCCAGGTAAAAATGCGCGAATTGAATTTACAGAGACCGTAAAGCCACCTTTAACGCGTTCAGTAATGACACCTTGCACTGTATCTTTAGCTTCGTAAGCTTTTTCAAGAGTGCGCCATGCTTCTGCTCGCTTAGCTTTTTCTCGTGATAACCGAGTCTCACCAAAACCATCTTCGATCGTTTCAACTACAACGCTGACCTGATCACCAGGTTTAACATTCACCTGGCCATGATCGTCAAAGAATTCTTCAACTGGGATGATGGCATCAGATTTGAGGCCGGCATTAACAATGATGGCGTCTTCACCTACGTGGGTAATGGTTGCCGTTATCACTGAGCCTGGACGTAAATCGGTCTGTTCTAAACTCTCTTTTAATAATTGCGCAAAATTCTCTGTCATAGTGTTTCCTAAGGAATAAATCCTTGATAAGCCATGCAAGGCTGCATGGGTAAATTAAAAAAATCTGTAGAGCTACCTCCCCCTTGGAAGAGAATCACTAAACAGATACCCCGAAAGCTTCTTGAACGAACACCATAACCTGATCAAATGTTTGCTCGATATTAAGATGGGTCGTATCAAGTAATATCGCATCTTGAGCAGGTTTTAGTGGGGAAACTGCGCGATGTTCATCGCGATAATCACGCTCAGTAAGCTCACTTAAAATGTTTTCCAGACTAACATTATTTCCCTTTTCTTTCAACTGCATATACCTTCTTTTAGCCCTTGTCGCACGATCAGCAGTAATGAAAATCTTTAACTTTGATTGGGGAAAAACGACTGTGCCCATATCCCGACCATCAGTCACCAATCCTGGAGAAGCACAAAATACCCGTTGTCTTGACAGCAAGGCATCTCGGACTTCAGGAAGTGCTGCTATTTTTGAAGCTAAATTGCCACACGATTCGGTATGAATAGAATCAGTAATGTCGTAACCACACCATAAGATTCGACTCTCATCTTCAGAATCAAATTTAACGGGCAAGTCTCTTGCTAACACAACTAATCTTGACACATCGTTTAAATCAATTTTGGCTTGAATAACCGCATAAGCTAGAACGCGGTATAAAGCGCCACTTTCCAAATAGTGCCAACCCATTTTCTTTGCTAATAATCTTGCAATTGTGCCTTTACCAGAACCACTTGGACCATCAATTGTAATCACTGGAATCGTATTCAATATTTTTCCTAGCGCTTTAGGGCTTGTAAAAGAATAACTTCCCTTTTTGAGGGCCCATCTTGAACGCATCTTTGAACGTTCACTCTTCAAGAAAACACTTACATAGAACAACTATGCGCGTATTTTCTTGAAGAGTGAACGTTCAAATCTGCATCCAAGCTGAGCCCTCAAAAAGGGAAGTTATTCTTTTACAAGCCCTTAGGTTGTTATTCTGAAATAGGGATTTCAATGTTGTTCTTGGATTCAATATTAATACCGATGGATTGAGCCAATTCCACAAAATTGGGAAATGAAGTTGTAACGTTCTCACAGTTTAAGATAATGGTCTCCTGCTCTGCGACAGCACCGGCAATGGCAAAAGACATCGCCACCCGATGGTCCCCTTGGCTATCGACCGTACCACCTCGAATTTTACCACCTTCAATTAGCATACCATCCGGTTGTGCTTCGACTTGAACACCAATCCGTTGCAGGCCTTCGGCCATCACTTGGATACGATCGGTCTCTTTTACGTGCAACTCTTCAGCACCGCGCAAAACAGTTACGCCATGGGCACAGGCCGCGGCAATAAATAAAACAGGGAATTCGTCAATGGCAAGCGGCACCTGATCTAAAGGAATATCGATACCATGAAGAGAAGCGGATTTGACTCTGATATCAGCTACATATTCAGCACCTACCACTTTTTCATTTTCAAAGGAGATGTGACCACCCATTAACCTTAAAATATTAATAATGCCAATTCGGTAAGGATTGATGCCGATGTTTTGCAATACTACTTCTGAATTTGGAACAATCGTTGCGGCGATAATAAAAAAAGCAGCCGAGGAAATGTCACTGGGGACTTCGATATAGGTTGGTGATAATTTTTCATTTCCTTTAATGCGTATTTTGGCGCCTGCAATGTGAATTGGATAATGAAAAGCCTCTAACATTCTTTCGGTATGATCACGAGTGGCGATTGGCGCCATCAAAACTGTTTCACCTCGAGCAAATAACGCCGCTAAAATGATACAAGATTTAACTTGGGCACTTGGAATTGTCATGGTGTAGTGAATTGCATTGAGATGTTCAACAGGATGAATAACGAGCGGTCCGGTACCGTCTGGTTCGAGATCTATTTTGGCTCCCATTTCAACCAAAGGGTCTGCAATGCGACGCATCGGTCGCTTTAATAAAGAAGCATCTCCAGTTAGGATCGATTCAAAAGGCTGTCCAGCTAACACGCCGGCTAGTAACCTCATCGAGGTTCCTGAATTACCACAATCAATGGGTTCGTTTGGCGGTCGTAAGCCATGCAAACCTTTGCCATGAATAATGACTTCTTGCTCAAAAGTATCTACCTGAATCGAGAGTTTTTGAACTGCTCGAAGTGTAGCCAAGGTATCTTCAGCATGCAGGAAATCTTTAATAACGGTCGATCCTTCCGCCAGTGCCCCAAGGATAGCGGCACGATGTGAAATGGACTTATCACCGGGAACTCTTAATTCTCCGGATAATGGACCTGACTTGTGAACTTTATAAGATAAATTTTTTTCCATGTTCTACCTAACCCCAACGCTGGGAAAAATCTTTCATGAAGTTAACTAAGCTTTCGACTGCTTGTTCTGGTAAGGCATTGTAAAGACTTGCTCTCATCGCTCCGACCAGTTTATGTCCTTTAAGATTAGCCAAACCTTGAACACTAGCCTCTTGCAAAAACTTCTCATCAAGCTCTTCATTCTTGAGACAGAAAATTACGTTCATTCTTGATCGGTAACTTGGATCGACAGGATTAAAGTAAAATTCACTCTGGTCGATGAACTGGTACAGTTTCGCCGCTTTTCGTTCATTACGCTTAGCCATTTCTTCGACACCGCCTTGTTTTTTTAACCACTTAAACATCAATCCTGCTAAATACCAAGCAAAAGTAGGAGGAGTGTTATACATGGAACCTTGTTTTGCGTGTAGTTCATAATTAAACATACTCGGAGTAAAAAAAGTCGCTTTGCCAAGAAGATCTTCTCTTAACACCACAATTGTCAGGCCAGCGGGTCCCACATTTTTCTGAGCGCCAGCATAGAAAAGCGCATAACGTTTGACATCAAATGGACGAGACAAAATATTAGAAGACATGTCGCTTACTAAGGGTAGCGGCACATCTGGAATAGTTGGAAATTCAACGCCATTGATCGTTTCATTATCGACAAAGTGCAAATAGGCTGAATTTGGATTAATTCGCCATGATTCTCGAGATGGGATGGTGATATAACCTTGTTTTTCGGAAGAGCCAGCGACATTGACAGTGCAATAACGGTTAGCTTCTTTAATTGCTAAACCAGACCAGATGCCAGTATCAAGATAGTCGGCTGAAATTTTATTAGCGAGCAGATTCATTGGAATCATAGCGAACTGACTTCGTGCACCCCCCTGAAGAAATAACACCTTATATTCATCGGGGATTTGCAGCAGATCACGAAGATCTTGCTCAGCTTCTTGCGCCACTGTCATAAAAGGTTGACTGCGATGGCTAATTTCCATCACCGACATACCTAGGTCGTCCCAGTTTAGAAGCTCATCTTTAGCCTGGAGTAGCACTTCTTCGGGTAAAGTTGCGGGACCAGCACTAAAGTTGAAGACTCGAGTCATTATTGCTCCTTCGCTTGCCGTTACTCTTCAATCTCAGAGTCAAGTTCAGGGATCTCTAAACTAGCGTCAACTCTTCGAAGACCGACCAGCTTTTCTTCGCCACCCAAATTAATAAGTTTTACCCCTTGAGTATTTCTGCCTAAGACTGAAATTTCACTGACTCGGGTTCGCACCAAAGTTCCTTGGTCACTGATCAAAATAATTTCATCTTCTTCTTGAACTTGAACAGCGCCAACTACATCGCCATTACGTTCATTAACTTGTATTGAAATGACACCCTGACCACCACGACCTGTTCTGCGATATTCATTAATGTCAGTTCTTTTCCCGTAACCATTCGTAGTTGCAGTTAAAATCGTCCCTTCGTGGGCAATTAGCATTGCTATCACACGTTGATCTTTTTGCAGGCGCATTCCTCTTACACCACGTGCTGAACGTCCCATGGGTCTGACTTCATTTTCATCAAAACGGATTACTTTGCCGTTATTTGAAAAGAGCATTACATCTTGATTACCATCGGTGAGATGAACATCGACTAAGTCATCATTATCTTTTATCTCTAATGCGATAATGCCGTTTGCCCGTGGCCGTGAGAATTGTTCAAGAGAAACTTTCTTAATAACACCATGAGCCGTAACCATCATGACAAAACGATCTTCAGTAAATTCGCGAACTGATAACATAGCACTAACACGTTCATCGTTACCAAGTGGCAGAAGATTGATTAGTGGTCGGCCTAATGAAGTCCGGCTAGCCTGAGGTATTTGATAAGTTTTTAACCAATAAACTTTGCCCTTGTTCGAAAAACATAAAATAGTTTCATGAGTATTGGCAATGAGTAGCTGCGACACATAATCTTCTTCTTTAACTGAAGTCGCCGACTTACCTCGACCACCTCGGTGCTGCGCTTGGTAAGCACTTAATGATTGGGTTTTAGCATAACCATGATGTGAAATTGTCACGACCACATCTTCTTCACATATTAAGTCTTCAAGAGAAAGGACTTCTTTACTATCGATGATTTCGGTACGACGTGCGTCACCAAACTCCGACTTAATTTCTTGTAATTCATCGTGAATGACCTGCATTAAACGCGCAGGATTACCTAAAATTTCTAGCAGCCTCTGGATGACTTTAAGCAGATTTTCATATTCAGCAAAGATTTTATCACGCTCTAAACCGGTTAAACGATGTAAGCGCAAATCTAATATCGCTTGAGCTTGTTCCGGTGATAAAACGTATCCTTTTTCGCCGAGCCCATATTGTTTTGGCAAATCAATAGGTCTTGAAATTTGATTATCGGTACGCTCCAGCAATTCAGAGATACCTGCAATAGGCCAAATTTCTGCGAGTAGTTTCTCTTTCGCCGTTTGCGGGTTAGGAGAACCTTTGACGATAGCAATGATTTTATCGATATTGCCTAACGCTATTCCAAGACCTTCTAAAATATGCGCCCGATCTCGTGCCTTTCGTAATTCATAAACGGAACGACGAGTCACTACTTCGCGACGATGTTTAATAAAGGCTTCTAAAAGATCTTTTAAATTTAATGTTCGTGGTTGACCATGATCAAGCGCCACCATATTAATGCCAAACACAGTTTCTAACTGAGTGTGGGCATAAAGATTATTAAGCGTCACCTCGCCATTTTCTCCTCGACGAAGCTCAATCACCATTCGCATACCATCTTTATCTGATTCATCACGGATGGCAGTAATACCCTCGACCTTCTTATCTTTAACTAATTCCCCAATCTTCTCTAGCAATCGAGCTTTATTGACTTGATAAGGTAATTCATGAACCAAAATTGTTTGCTTATTAGTATCCTCATCATGTTCAATTGAGGTACGAGCACGTAGATAAATCCGTCCCCTACCGGTCTTATAAGCTTCAATGATCCCGGCTCTACCATTAATAATCGCTGCAGTGGGGAAATCTGGTCCTGGGATATAATTAATTAGCTCATCGATGCTAAGTTGCGGGTTTTCAATTAAAGCAATACAAGCGTTTATCACTTCATTAATGTTATGGGGCGGAATGTTAGTCGCCATACCTACTGCGATTCCAGAAGAACCATTAACGAGCAGATTGGGGATTCGGGTAGGTAAAACGGTAGGTGCTAATTCAGTTTCATCGTAATTGGGTACGAATTGAACAGTTTCCTTGTCTAAATCAGCAAGCAAACTATGGGCAAATTTAGACATTCGAATTTC
>JAGVJZ010000057.1 GCA_020050845.1 Gammaproteobacteria bacterium | reverse complement strand
TTCATCCTGTTGTAATTTTTGCATAGCAATTTGATCTTTGAGTTGCTTTTTATAAGCCTCAAATGTCAATCCTTGTTGCGCGAGAGCACCTTTTAGTTGATCAACTCCAATATTGTTCATTTTAACAATCTTTTCGACTGCTTTATTGACGTCTTCATCGCTGACAGTGATATTTCGTTCTTCGCAAAGTTGTAGAGTTAATTTTTTAGCAATCAGGCCATCCAAAATTTTGCTACGTAATTCACCAGGGGGTGGTACAGGTTGATTGGATTGTTCCATTGTTTTTCGAATATGATCAATTTCAGTATTTAGCTGTGATTGAGTAATCACATCACGATTCACAATGGCTACAATTTTATCGAGTTTCGTAAAGCCGCTCGATGTCGAAGCGTTAGATTGAGCATTAACTCCTGCACAAGTCAGGATTAAGAACAATAGAATACTCGCTCTCTTCATTTTTTTACCCTCTGAAGTTATCTTGATATCCAAATATACTACTGGTTAATAAACCGCCAGGATCACTTATGCCAACGTTACCCAGTCCTTTGAGTTGGAGCTGTACGTAAACATTGGTTTGGTAGGTGGTAAGGTCATTTATGTTTTCTGCAGTGAGTATGCGACTTGCCACAAACCTTACAGCCCAACAACAACTATCGTATTGAAAACCGTAGAAGTACGCTTGGTTATGACCATGACTTAAATTGTAATTCCAACTCGCTAGAGCTTGCCAGTGATCGTTTAATTGCCATGCTGTGGCTAAGCTAATGCGATTTAAATTACCATTGCTGCTATTCAGCGCATAGGTGGTGAGTGTATCGCCTTTTCGAACAAAGTCATATCCTATATTAAAAATATGTTTGCAATCTGGATGGTAATGAAAGCGTAGCGAAGCGTTGTTTAAGCCTTGATCGTAAGGATTATAGGCTGCCGATGCTACTCCATTCCAAGCATCATTAAAGTTGTAATTAAGCTCCCCGACTAAAGGTGATAGGGTTTCATTGACGTAAAAATCGTTACGTTGATCTGATGTTAAACTAACTCGTGGCGGCTGTAGATATAGGGTTTGACCAATGCTGGCACGAAAACGTTGAAAACCAGTACAGCTATTTAAAAATCTAGTCGTCAGTGCAAACGAAATTTGATTAGCATCCCCTAAACGATCGTAACCGACGAAACGATTGATGCGGAATAATTGTTCAAAACCAAAAGAGGGTAAGGTCGTATCGAAAAGGGGAAAATCGTTTTGATTTTGATAAGGTACATACAGATAAAAAACCCGTGGCTCTAAGGTTTGAGTATAGTGAGCATATTGTCTTTCAAAATAAACCCCAGAATCTATTGAAAAAATCGGTAAGACACGAGCCAAATGTGTGGCAGGTTCCCAACTATGTATGTCATAGAAAGTTGCATCAAGCAGCACTTTTGGCGTAAAAAAGCTATAAGGTGTGATAAAGGGAATGCTTAAGCTGGGCTGTAAATGTAAACGTTGTCCTGTTACAGCGGGTGGAAAATTGAAAATATTGTTTGGGATCTCGAAATATACATATTCACCGTTGATTTGATAACCTAAGCGGTTGGGCCGTTCCGGAAAATCACTTCGAAAGAACAGTTGTGGCAACCGAGAATACTGGTTAAGGATGGGTTGTTGATTAATTGGATGTAAGGTTTGAAAAGTTTGTACACGTCCTAAAAATCGCCAACAATCGGACGCATAGTTAATTTCTGCTTGGTTAAGTAGCTGATCGGTACTGCTATAGTAAGGATTATAAGCAAAATCCTGAAGATAATAATCATCCGTAACGTAATTTAAATTAACATTTCCCCACCAATGTTGATTAAAAACACTACTATCCGTAAAAGAGACATAAGCTCGACTATTGCTGGAATTGGCAATCCGATCTAGAAATGGTTGTGTTCTTGGAGTGACTCCATACACTTCTGGTGCCGTTCTTCTAAATTTTGAAAATACAAGGTCATAGGGTAAAAATTCAAGATTAAAGTTGCCCGAGCTTGTGCAAGTTAAATAGCGAAAATGGCCCTCTAATTGAGCTCCGCGACGATAAATAAAGTTTGGACTTATTGTGGCGTCAAAATTTGGTGCTAGGTTCAAATAGTATGGGAAATTAATGTGAAAGCCATTGGTATTGGAATAACCAGCTGTTGGAAATAAAAAGCCACTTTTTCGCCGTTTATCGATCGGAAAAGAAAAGTAAGGAATCCAGATCAAAGGTAAATCATGCACCAACAAGAAGGTGTTATACGCTTCACCTCTTCCTTGGTCTCTATCAAGGTGCAACCGCTTAGCAATGACTTGCCAAGTCGGACGGATAGGAGGGCAGGTTGTGTAACTCGCGTCGGTAAGCAGAATATCATTATTCGAGCGTCGAATAACGCGCTTAGCTTGTCCCCAAGAGTTCAATATCTCTCGGCGTGTAGGTTTGACTAACCGATAAAGAGCTTCATCCAATTGCACGTATTTTTTCTGCAAATCCATAAAGACCACGTCTGATACTAAATGCTTGCCCGATTCGTAATAGTGAACATTTCCTTGAAGCAGAATTTGGCTGATTTCTTTCGTGGTGGGATCGCGATAAAGGGTCGCTTTGTCAGCGGTCATCTTGCGACCTGGCTGGGTCAACACGACGTTACCTTCTATTTGTGAGGTACCCTCGGCTGAATAAGAAATTGTCCTTTCTGCTGTAATCTCCGTGGGTGCTGCATCCAGATCAACAGGATTAGCACAGCTCAGTACTATCGCAGGCTCTTGATAAAACCCGCCACAAAGGTTCTGGCCGGTTGGCATCCAGCCTAAGGTATTTGCAATTTCATGAGGAGGAAGTGAATTTCGATACAGGCACGGGAACGCCAATGCAGGTAGGCAAAAACAACTGCTAAGTAAAACAAACAGTTTTTTGAAAGTGGTGTGCTTAGTCACTATTTATTGTTCTTTATATCCGTGTGGCCTCAAATGGTACTCACTTAAACGATATTTGGCTACTTACGATTCAAATCAGAGAAAAAAAACAGTACATTACTATAAAAACAAAAGAGACAGCCTATGAATGTTGCGCAGCGGACCATAAATCTAACAGCGTGGGTTAAAAGATTTATCGAAGTCCAAAACTTTTCCCCTATCCCAGGCGATGCCAGTGCTCGGCGATATTTTAGAGTTAGAACCGATGAAGCTTCATTGATTGCTGTTGATGCCCCACCTCAAACCGAAAAAAATGTAGCTTTTGTTGCTGTTGCAAAAAACATGTCGCAACAAGGTTTAAGAGTGCCCGATGTTAAACAGGTCGACTATGATCAGGGTTTTTTGCTGCTAAGCGACTTAGGAGATACTCAGCTTTTATCTGTTCTGAATGAACAAAATGTTCAACAACATTATGCGCAAGCGTTCGAAGATCTCATCAAAATACAAGTGTGTGGCCCATGTCCGGGTTATCAACTACCTATTTTTGAAGATTCATTGATAGTAGAGGAGTTGAATCGTTTTCAGGATTGGTATCTTGATCGTCACTTGGGCTTAACGTTATCTTCGTCAGAGCAACAACTTTTACAGGAAACCTACCAATTATTAATTTCTGAAGCGTTAGCGCAACCGCAAGTCTTTGTTCACAAAGATTACCACTCACGTAATTTAATGTTACAAGATGATGGCCAATTAGGAATATTAGATTTTCAAGACGCGGTGCTAGGACCGCTTAGTTATGATCTTACCTCTTTACTTCGGGATTCATATATTCAGTGGCCATGCGGGCAAGTTTATCAATGGGTCGCAGAATTCTGGCAGTTATTGCCACTTCAGTATCGTCAAAATCAATCTCGAAATCAGTTCCAACAACAATTTGATTGGATAGGTTTGCAGCGACATATCAAAAATCTAGGCATTTTTGCTCGTTTATTTCGGCGAGATAGCAAAGATAATTATCTAAAAGATATTCCAACCTTGCTAAATTATATTTTAAAAGTTAGCGATCGATATCCCGAGCTTCGGGCTTTTAATAATTTTTTAACAACAAGAGTATTGTCACATGAGAGCCATGATATTAGCGGCCGGGCGAGGAACGCGACTGCGTCCGTTGACGGATGACACGCCCAAGCCACTCCTGAAAGTAGGAGAACTATCGTTAATCGAACATCTCATTCTTAAACTGAAGAAACACGGCTTCACTGAAATCGTGGTTAACATTGCTTATTTACGTGACAAGATCGTCAATGCGATAGGAAATGGTGATAAGTATGGTGTTGCCATAAGCTATTCGTATGAAGAAGCTGAAGGGCTTGAAACTGGGGGTGGTATTGTCAATGCGATGCCACTACTGGGGCCAAAACCATTTCTAGTCGTCAGCGGTGACATATGGACGCAATATCCATTTAGTAATTTAAAGACCAAAAAACTCGAAGGGTTAGCCCATTTGGTCTTGGTCGATAATTTTAAAGAGCATCAGACAGGAGATTTTTATCTACTAGATGGTCGATTGCATAGCTCGACAGGAACTAGACTGACCTTCGGGAATATTGGTGTCTACCACCCTGATTTTTTTGCAGACTGCACCCCAGGATTTTTCAAGTTAGGTCCCCTACTGGAAAAGGCTGCCCATGACAATCAAATTACTGGCGAGCATTTTCAAGGTGAATGGGAAAATATCGGAACGCCGGAATCGTTAATAGCACTAAGGAAACGAGTTGATGCTATCGAATAATTGTTTGGACCCACTGACTAATATTCTCAATTTCCTGCGCACTAACAGTATGTCCTATCGGATACTCTTTCCAGGTGACCGGATAGTCAAGTTTGGTTAAAAGCTCGTAGCTAATTTTACCAAATTGATAGGGCACAATGTTATCTTGAGTACCATGCGCTAAGAACAGGGGAAGTTTCGAATTCACCTGATGCTTTTCATTTGAAACAAAGCCAGCTAAGGGGACGTATGTGGATAGACCGATCGCGCCAGCCAGTTTTTGGGGATAGCGTAGCGCCAGATGCAGAGCTAACGCCCCACCTTGAGAAAATCCGCCTACAATGATTCGTTCACTTGGAATACCTGTCTGGATAGTTTGTTCAATCAATTGGTTCACCAATTGTTCTGCTCTGCGAATGCCTGCTTCATCCTGATTCGCATTACGATCAAGCCCTAAAATGTCAAACCAAGCTCGCATTGGAAAGCCGCCATTGATACTGACCGGTTGTACAGGAGCATGGGGGAATAAAAACTTAACGCGAAGTGTCTTCGGAAGTTGTAATTCTGAAACTAGGCCTTCGAAATCGTGACCGTCGGCGCCTAGACCGTGTAGCCAGATAATGCTAGAATCTGGGGTGTTACTGGTGCTTACTTCAACAAATTCTAATGCTTGCATGTCGCTCCCAGGCAATTAAGATTATGTTAATACAACTTTGATACCATCATAACAGGACTTACTATAAGTCTCAAAATTACTGACTCTACCGAAAAGCGCGAGGTTTCAGCCATGCCTTTGAACAATATGCAGAAGCTTTACAATGAAAGTATCTTGATGGGGATTCTCAATCAAGAATTTAAAGCTGTTGTCAACAAGCAAGCTTTTTTGGAAAAAATTCTTCCGTTACTTGATCAACATAATATTGATCTCAATTACTACACCGGTTTAACAAGAAGTAAAATAGTTGCAGCTTTAACACAATGCGTAAAAAATAATGTCTTCCAGCCTGATGTAGCAGCACGGCTTATCAAACAAGTCGCCGACGAAATTGCTAGAATCAATGCCGAAGAGTTAGCCGCCTTTAAGTCACAGGCCCCTGAAATTAATATAATTTCGAAACTCAAAACTAACGGTCACATCGATTATAAGAAACACCTATTCACGAAGCCTGATATTGATACTTATTTAGAAAGTCAGCTTAAGGGTCTGCCTCACGTCCAATTCTACGGCTCAATTTCTATTGCAAACCCAGGGCATGCTGCTGACTTTGATGCTGGTACCTATGGTGTGATTGAAGACGCGTTCCGTTTAAATAAGGACACTAAAAAAACATTAATTATCCCAGCGAACCTTAATAATTCTCATTGGGTATTATTAGTCAAAAGACCCGATAGCGATGTCATTGAGTCTTGGAACTCACTTCGAGAACCGACAGAAGCAAAACAAAAAGCAGAAATTGAAGCAATCAATGTCGCTGTCGAGAGAGCGGCCTCCGCTGGTTTGGGAAAAAATATCAAATTGAAAAGTCATTACACAGGCGCCCAAACTGATGGCAATTCCTGTGGCGCACATGTGTGTCAGATGGCTGTGCAAGTTGCGGGTGTTCGTAATGAACTCGCTGCTGTGCCACGAAATAATCCCAGCCAGATGTTCTCTCACATTGTAAAGACATTGGCAGCCCAAGACCCAGAACTTAAAAAATCTCAGCTTGGCGTTGTTAATGATCAACACGCGCCACTGGTTTATGTTGAAGAACGTTCCGAAGCCGAATTAAAACCTATGATTGCTGGTAAGAAAAGGTCTCAAAAGAGATCAGATGAATTTTTGGCTATTGTCCTTCAAGACGTCTATATCCAAACTCCTGAGATTACTGACCATGATGCGATGACCAAAGCTACCCAAGTTCTTGAAACGACCAGCAGTTATCAAGAATTAACCCAAACCAAAACAAAAGTAGTTGCTTGGATGAAACAAAATTCTTCCACACTACCATCCTTCTTTGCTACGGGATGCAGACAAGAAGCTCAGGAAGACGGCCAAGAGGGTAAGGTCCTGCCGACCGTTTGTGTCTAAATAAAAACCCAGCAAAGCGGATAATTTTTCACTATCAAGGAACTGCGCGTGAAGCTAATGACAATTTCAATCCTCCTTATTCTTTCTTCTTTACTTTATGGCTGTGGTCAAACAGGTCCTCTCTATTTGCCGCCTGGTTGTTGCACGCCTCCAGCACACTAATTTTTTGTTGATCACTAACGAGTATTGAGATGGACCATTTTAATTACCGTGGAAATGCTTTATATGCTGAGGACGTTCCGGTCACCTCGATTGTCGCTAAATGGGGTTCCCCTTGTTACGTGTATTCGAGGGCTACGTTAGAAAGACACTTTAAAGTATTTGATGAAGCGTTTGCTAATCAGCCGCATCGAATTTGCTACGCGGTGAAAGCAAATTCAAATATTGCAATTCTCAGCATCCTTGCCAAATTAGGGGCAGGGTTCGATATTGTGTCGCAAGGTGAGTTAGAAAGGGTCTTGCTTGCTGGTGGTAAACCTAACGATATCGTTTTCTCGGGCGTTGGCAAATTAGTGCCAGAACTTGAGCGAGCGATGGAAGTGGGAGTAGGTTGTTTTAATTTGGAATCACCCAGTGAGTTAATGCGAGTCAATGACATTGCTAAGCGCTTAAATATAATTGCACCCATCTCATTGCGTGTTAACCCAGATATCAATGTTGAAACACATCCTTATATCGCCACGGGACTTAAGGAAAATAAATTTGGTATTGAATATGATCAAGCGTTGCCTTTGCTTAGAGAGGCGCGAAAACTTTCAAATGTTAAAATTGTAGGTATTGGTTATCACATCGGATCGCAATTAATGCAGATCCAACCTTTTCTGGAAGCATTTGATCGGGTTGGCAAGCTAGTCGATCAATGCCAAGAAGAAGGCATTGTCCTGACTCATTTAGACATTGGGGGTGGTTTAGGGGTGAGATATCGAGATGAGAATCCACCTAGCCCTGCGGATTACATTGCTGCGATTTTAAAAAGACTTCGACACCCCCAATTAGAATTAATAATGGAACCGGGCCGTGCTATTGTAGCAAATGCTGGCATTTTGGTGACTAGAGTCGAATATTTGAAAAAAACATCGCATAAAAATTTTGCAGTCGTTGATGCCGCTATGAATGACCTGCTACGACCTTCCCTTTACCAAGCTTATCAAGAAATCATCCCGGTGATTAACCAAAGCACTGATTATCAAACCTGGGATATCGTGGGCCCCGTTTGCGAAACTGGAGATTTTCTTGGTAAAGACAGGAGCCTTTCGCTAAAGGAGCAAGATCTCTTAGCAATTCGAACGGCAGGGGCTTATGGATTTACAATGAGTTCCAATTACAATTCTCGTCCCAAAATTCCAGAAGTGCTCGTTGATCAAGATCAGATGTTTTTAATCCGTAAGAGGGAAACATATTCGGATTTAACACTCCATGAAAATTTATTACCCCAAGGAGAGCTATAGATGCATATCCAGTTTACTAAAATGCACGGATTGGGTAATGATTTTGTGGTAGTAGACGCAACCCAAATACCGATTTCTCTTACTCCTTCACAAATTAGGCAACTCTCTGACCGTCGAACCGGGATCGGTTTTGACCAATTACTCTTAATTGAACCCTCTACAGATAAAACTCATGATTTTATTTATCGCATTTACAATGCTGATGGCAACCAGGTCGAACAATGTGGTAATGGTGCTCGTTGTGTTGGGCGATATATTTTTAATGAAAAGCTCAGTTCTAAAGACAAATTACTTTTGCAGACCGTTGCCGGGCCCTTGGAAGTAAAACAAGAGTTAGATGGGTCCATTACTGTGGACATGGGTAAACCTAATTTTGTGCCAGAAAAGATCCCTTTTTGCACTAATAATGAATCCTCAGAGTATCATCTATCAGTCGCTGGTCATGAAATCACCTTTGGTGCGGTTTCTTTAGGTAACCCTCATGCCATTATTAAGGTCCAGAATGTATCGAAGGCGCCGGTCGCTGAACTTGGGGAAGCGCTACAACGCCATCCAGCCTTTCCTAAACAGGTTAATGTGAGTTTTATGCAAATTTCAAGCCAAAATGCCATCGATTTACGGGTGTTTGAACGTGGTGTAGGTGAAACCAGGGCTTGTGGTTCGGGTGCTTGTGCAGCTGTGGTAATGGGCCAACTCTGGGGAGATCTAGGCAAGGACGTGATCGTGACCCTACCTGGAGGCATGGTAAAGGTTGCTCGTCCTAAATCAGAAGGCAACGTCTACCTGACCGGTCCTGCAGAATATGTGTTTCGAGGTGAACTTAAGTTAATTTAGATTGCGACTTAAAACAGTTTTTGGTAAAACGAAAAAATGTTTTAAAAAGGATTTTTTTAATCCGCTATAATTAATAACTATTATTTATGCCTGAGCTGGAGGACATGATGGCGACGACAAAAAAGACGAGTAGTACGTTAGGCCCCATTGGTTTTGAGCCCTATCAAATGAAAAAGGGTGAAAAATATATGAATGAAGCCCAGCTTGATCATTTTCGTAATATTTTACGCTTGCTCAAACAGCAATTGATGGAAGAAGTGGATCACACTGTCCATCATATGAGAGAAGAAGCCGCAATTTATTCCGACCCTATTGATCGCGCTGCTTTAGAAGAAGAATTTACGCTAGAACTTCGGAATCGCAATCGTGAAGGTAAATTGATCAAAAAGATTGAATATAGCCTGGAACGTATTGATCGAGGGGATTACGGCTATTGCGAAAGCTGCGGTGCTGAGATTGGTATTCGACGTCTCGAAGCCAGACCTACCGCTGAGCTTTGTATTGACTGTAAAACCTTTGATGAAATCCGCGAAAAACAAACTAGTGGTTCCTAAGACAATTTGTTAAAGTAGCCTTGCGTCGAAAAGACGATCCCCGAGGATTAATGAAAGGAGTTCATATGTGCAGTAGAATCTTTGCTGTCATTTTTGTCATCATTGCTTTGTTGTTAGCAATAACAGCTTCAATGTTACCTCAAGATAGATTAGCTAGTATCATCTACATTACGCGATTCTTTGACATCATGTTACCTGTATTAGCAGTGGGTGCTTTAATCAAGTATCTCTTCTGCCATGGCTGGAAACACTGCAAAACCACGGAAACACATGTAGTTACCAATAGATAAAAAAAGGCGGATTGAATAATCCGCCTTTTCTCTTCCCTATTATGATAAATGCGCTTGAGATTACAAATTTAAAAAAGACCTACAAAAATGGGTTTACCGCATTAAAAGGCATCAATCTTGAAGTTCAAGCCGGTGATTTTTTTGCACTCCTAGGTCCAAACGGCGCGGGCAAAACGACGTTAATAGGAATTATTTCTCATCTTATTACTAAAACCGAAGGTAGTATTAATGTCTTTGGGGTTGACGTCGATCAACATCTAGAGCGTGCAAAATCTTTTATTGGACTTGTCCCCCAAGAATTTAACTTTGGAATTTTTGAAACTGTCGAGCAAATTGTAGTTAGCCAGGCAGGCTACTATGGTATTCCACGTAAAGTTGCAAAAGAAAAAACCCAAAAATACCTCAAACAACTTAATTTGTGGGATAAACGCAACGTCCAAGCGCGTTTACTTTCAGGTGGTATGAAGAGACGATTAATGATTGCTCGTGCTTTAGTGCATGAACCTAGGTTATTAATCTTAGATGAGCCTACGGCAGGGGTTGATATAGAAATACGACGATCTATGTGGCAGTTTCTAAAGAAAATTAATCAGGCTGGCACTACCATCATTCTGACCACCCATTATTTGGAAGAGGCAGAAAACCTCTGTAAAAACATTGCCATCATTGATCAAGGCAAAATCATTGAAAATACCAGCATTAAAAATTTTCTAGCCAAACTCGATGTTGAAACCTTTATTTTATTTTTGAATGATGCAATCGATGTTTTACCTGGAATTGAAGAATATCAACTTCGTCATATTGATCCAAAAACAATTGAGGTTGATATACGAAGTGGTCAAGGAGTCAATAATCTTTTTCAACACTTATCTACTCATGGTATCAAAGTATTAAGCATGAAAAATAAAGCTAATCGCTTGGAAGAAATGTTTCTGTCGCTCATAGGAAATAATCATCATGAGGACTAGGAGCGAATATGTCGCTGTCATGACCATTATTCGCCGTGAAATTGACCGTTTTTTACGAGTGTGGACCCAGACGATATTGCCTTCTGCCATCACCATGACACTTTATTTTGTGATTTTTGGTCATCTGATGGGTTCTAGAATTGGTTTGTTGGATGGCTATCCATATATTCAATACATTGCTCCTGGTTTAATTATGATGGCAGTGATTACTAACTCCTATGCCAATGTGACTTCATCTTTCTTTTTAGCAAAATTTCAGCGCAGCATTGAAGAAATTCTAGTTTCACCTATTCCCAATTATTTAATTTTAACGGGTTTTGTAACGGGATCAGTATTGCGCGGTTTAGTCGTTGGCGTTGTGGTCACGTTTATTTCTGCTTTTTTTGCCAAATTAACAGTTCATCATCTAGGGATAATGTTACTCGTTGTAATTTTGTCAGCATTATTATTCTCATTAGCAGGTTTTGTGAATGCAATTTTTGCTAAGAAATTCGACGATATTGCCATCGTACCCACTTTTATTTTGACACCTTTAACATATCTTGGCGGCGTCTTTTTCTCTATCAATATGCTCCCTCATTTTTGGCGAGTCCTCTCCTATTTCAATCCGATTTTATATATGGTAAATGCTTTCCGTTATGGAATTTTAGGCGTTAGTGATGTCAGTATTAGTATCGCTTTATGGATTATTGTAAGTTTAATTATCATCATGATAGTGGTTGCTCTTTACCTTCTTGACAAAGGTGTTGGTATAAGAACATAAACGCTATTTGTCAAAAATACGCTAATTTTACAGAGGAAAAATGGATAAAATCTTTATCAAGGGTTTAGCATTAGAAGCGAAGATCGGAATTTATGAACATGAAAAAGGGGTGACTCAACCGATCACCATTGATTTAGATATTTTCTTTGACAGCACTAAAGCAGCAGCAAGCGGATTGATTGAAGATACTATCGATTACGACGTTGTTGCGCAGACCATTGCTAACATTGTGACGCAAACTAGATTTGAATTGTTGGAGTCACTAGCAGAAGCTGTCACTACAAAGTTATTAAGTGATTTTAAAATGAATCAATTGGTCTGTACCATATTTAAGCCACAAGCATTGAATAATGCTGAGACCGCAGGAATCTCTATTGTGCGTCCGCTAAAAGCTTAGTCTTTTACAAGCCCTTAAGGTCTTGCAGCAGCAGTCTTGCTGGATTCTATCTCTTGGACTATGTCGGCGAGCTGTTTTTTTATATAAGCAGGCTCAATTTGTTTTTTGACAGCAGTTATTCTTTCATTGGTTTCTGCCTCGTTAAGCCCCGTAATATGAATTTTACCTTGATAATGAGGATCAACTGTAAAAATCGCCATGATGGCCTGATCCGTCAGTTCTTTTGAACTAGTTCGAAGGTAGATATTTTGTTGGTAGGAAGGATCACCCTCCGTCAGATTTTGATGGATCATACTCATAATAGTTTTTTGTCTATTCGGAGTAGATAAACTTTCACCTTCAGCTTTATGAATAATTTGGTCCTTACCTTTATTGCCTTTCTTAATAATGGTTTCCGTGTAAGTTTGATTATTGACAGGAATTTCTCGTTCTTTAACTTCTGTCTGTGCCTTGGGAGGAACTAAGGGAAGGGAGGCCGCTGGTTCAGCGATTTTGAGACGTTTGACCGCCGGTGGTGGAACAGGACTCTCAACAGGAGCTGGTACGGCTGGTACTGGCATTGGCGCTACGATAGGTGTTGCTGGTCTTAGAGGCTGTTGTGATAATACTAAGAGTTTGGCTCGGGATTGTTCCAATTCTTCAGCAGAAAAAGCATCTTCATCTTCTTGAGGACGATTATCCTCTTCCTCTTCAACAAGGTGAATTGGGAGCTCCCTTAATAGGGTTTGGTCTGGTAAGACTAAGTTTTTTAAGTTAGAGAAATTGGTTGAATTATTGTTTTTCCTATATGCCTTTATGGCTTCTTCCAGACGTGAGAGTTCTTCACTCTTTAATTTCAAGCGAGCATTAACGCCATCTGAATCAGGATCGTCTTTTTGTAGCGCTCTTGAGGCTACCATCAGCGCTGCCTCTTCCCTTTGTAGCGTACTTCGAGTTTCTTCGGCTGCAGTGAACACCTCTCGTAGTTGCTTATTATCTACGGCATTATCGGGTTCACTTTTTTTTCTGAATATTTCAAAAAAACGTTGCATTAGTTGGACTCACAGCAATTAATTGTATTAATTATAGTTTTTTTGCCTTAAAAAAGTCTTAAATAGTTCGTAACTAACACCCAAAAGGTAAGAATGGCTAAGACGTCCATTTTTGGCTGAATAGTTAATCTTTAATAGTTCTGCCGCCGTCAATGGCTAATACTTGGCCTGTCACGTAAGTGGCATTTAACATATATAAAATGGCATCAGCGATATCTTGCGGTTTACCTAAACGTTTTAAAAGAGTTCTTTCTAAGATATGAGTCTTAGCTGTTTCAGGCAAATCATTGCCCTCATTTGGCCATAATATAGCGCCAGGGGCAATAGCATTGACTCGGATTTCCGGGCTGAGTTCTCGCGCTAATGATTTAGTTAGCATGACCAAGCCTGCTTTGGCGCAGCAATAAACGGTATGGTTTTTTAATGGTCTATCAGCATGGATATCGACAATATTAATAATATTGCCATGGTGCTGTTTTAAAAAAGGAGCAGCACGTTGTGATAAAAAAATCGGTCCTTTGAGATTACTTCCCAATAAATCATCCCAGGCATTTTCGTCAATTGAGCCAATCTGAGTTGGATAAAAACTAGATGCATTATTAATCAGTGCATCTAACCTTCCCCAGTGGCGCTGAGCCGTCTCTATGATAGTAGAGCAATCGTTAACTTGGCTTAGGTTCCCTTCGATCAGCGTAGCCGAGTTAGCTCGTTTGCTATTTAATTTCGAACATAGTTTTTCTGCTTCAAGCTTGGAATGATGGTAGTGAATGACGATATTCATTCCCCGTTGATGTAATGTTTCTGCGATGACCGCGCCAATACGCTTGGCAGCTCCAGTAATAAGAGCTACTTGTTCGTCCATTAGAGATCCTTATATACTTGTAGCGGATGATATTTAGCTGTCATTCCTAGTACCTAAATATCATCCGCTACGAGTATAGCTTCGAGTATTAGTTGCAATCGAAAATATTATTGTTTATATAATCTTATGCAAATTGACAAGACGACTATTTTACCGCAACCAGACACAATCGCACTTGAATATTCACACCGACTGCAAAATTTAATTGCGCAGGAAATTGTGCTTTCAGGACCCATGACCTTTGCCCGATTTATGGAATTGGCACTTTATGCGCCTGGATTAGGCTATTACAGTGCCGGTTCAAGAAAATTTGGTAAAGAGGGGGATTTTATTACTTCCCCAGAAATTTCATCTTTATTTTCAAATTGCTTAGCTCAACAATGTGCGCAAATTTTGAAAAATGTAGGGGGTGATATTCTCGAATTTGGAGCAGGTTCTGGAAAGATGGCGGCTGGGATCTTAGCCGAACTTGAGCGCCTGGGAACTCTACCCAATCATTATTATATTCTTGAAATCAGCGCTGATTTAAAAGAAAGACAACAGCAATATCTAAAAAACAACCTCCCGAAGCTTGCTGACCGAGTCATCTGGTTGGACCATTTACCAGAATCCTTCAGTGGTGTTTGTCTTGCTAATGAAGTATTAGATGCTTTTCCGGTGCATCGCTTCAAAAAAACTGAGCATGGCTTCCAAGAGCTTTATGTAGAGTATAAAAATGATCAATTTGGCCTAATCTGCCAGACGCCTTGTACAGCATTACAGCGATATCTTTGTGACCTGCCAGAATTACCCCAAGACTATGAAAGCGAGTGCAATCTCAACATTCATGGCTGGATTAATTCTGTTGGTAGAATGTTGCAGCAGGGTATGCTCTTAATTATTGATTATGGTTATCCACGTTCAGAGTATTACCATCCCGAGCGTAGCCAAGGTACTTTGATGTGTCATTATCGTCATCGCGCTCATCATGAGCCATTGGCTAATATAGGACTGCAAGATTTAACGGCACATGTTGATTTCACAGCAGTAATTACTGCTGCCGATCAAGTGGGGTTCTCTCTCGGGGGCTATACAAATCAAGCAAATTTTTTATTGTCATGTGGTATGATCGACTATTTGCGCGAAGTTTCTTGCCAAGAACAATATTTACAGTTGTCTTTGGAGACCAAAGTTTTAACAGCACCTAGTGAAATGGGCGAGCTTTTTAAAGTGATGGCATTAAATAAGAATATTGATTTGGACCTGATCGGTTTTACGTTACGTGATTACAGCGAAAGATTATGATAAGTGATACAGAATACATGAAAGAAGTAACTACAATAGAGTTAACCAAAGAAAATTTGGAGTTTGCTGCAGGGCATTTTACTATTTTTTCTCCCACAGTTCGTGAGCGCTTACATGGACACAATTTTCGTGTAGCGGCCAAGATTGACGCTGAATTGGCTTCTGATCGAGGCATGGCGTTTGATTATGGCGTCTATAAGAAAATTTTAGGCGAGCTTTGTAAACAGTTAGATAGTTATTTTTTACTTCCTACGCAATCGCCTTATTTAAGAATCGAAGAGGAGGGTGATTGTTATTACGCCTATTTTCATGAAGATCGAATTCCCTTTTTGAAAAAAGATGTTCTTTTATTGCCACTTCGAAACATCAGTATTGAAGAATTAGCAAAATGGTTTGTGACACAATTAGTCGCAGATGAGAATTCTATTACTCGCTACAACGTCGTAGGAATTTATATTCAAGTTTTTTCGGGTCCAGGGCAGTCTGCTTGTGCTAGCTGGAAAAAGAAAACTAACGAATCTTCTCGTGCCAAGAATGAGTCTGCATTTCTATCAAACGCGAACGAGTTCTAGCAAATTCAAATAGCATTCGACCGCAAAAATAAATGTCTTCAATCGGTTTTTCTGCTGCAATAATTAATCGCTTTTTGGCATCATATACCACGTCGACTAAATTAATAAAGGCACGTGCTAAATCATTTTGTTCTGGTTGAATGACTCTAAGATTGCTAATGAGAATCGTGTCGAACTGTTTAGCGATATCAAGATAATCTTGCTGTGAACGGGGTACACCGCAAAGCGCTTGAAAATCAAACCAAATCGTACGATCACTCATCTTCTTAATTTCGATATCACGACCAAGAACTCGCAGTGGATTTTTAGAGACTGGTTGGTTATCTCGGTGCTGATTGAACTGCAATTCAAGCATTGCTTCTGATTTTTCATCTAGCGGCGTGTAATAATAATTATTGGTTTCGTATTCTTTGAAGCGATATTCTTGGGTAGAAGTAAGGTGAATAACATCGCAGTGTTGTTTGATTAATTCAATCGCGGGCAGAAAACTGTCACGCTGGATACCGTTCAAATATAAATTATCTGGTGCCGTGTTACTGGTGAATAATAAACAAGTGTTTTCTCTGTAAAGGCAGTCAAATAATCCTGCTAGGAGCATGGCATCAGTAATATCATTGACCACTAATTCGTCAAAACAAATCACGCAATAGCTATTTGCGATTTGTTTGGCAAGTTTGTTGATTGGCTTAGTCTCGTTTTTGAGTTGTTGGAGTTGCTCATGAATCATTTTCATAAAAGCATGAAAATGGATGCGCATTTTATTTTTGATCGGTAGACAGTAATAGAAACTGTCCATCAAAAAAGTTTTACCAATTCCAACATCACCCCAAAGATACAGTCCTTTGGTAAGCGCTCGCTTAGCCGTTAATTTTTGTAGAAAACCAGTTTTAGCTGGCGCTGCCGCGAGGCAATCATAGATAGTTTGCAACCGCGTAATGACGGCCGCTTGTTGCGGATCCGCAAGAATTTGATCGCTTTCTAGTAGCTTTTGATAATATGCACTTGGTGTCACACAATACTCTTATAGGAGTTTATTTTGGAATGGCCCATACTTTACAAGTAAAAGTGTCATCACACCAAAGATTCTTCACAGGGAGCAGCATCGCTATAGCTCTTAACAAAGTGATCAAGAGTTGGGGTAAAGATATTAAGTTCGCTACCCTCTGATTGTTGGTTACGCAAAGCCTTAGCCAACATGACTCGCTGGTCCTTTGTTCCGAATTTAGCTACTGTTTGGATACAGTCATCTAATTTGGAGACATTACTGTCGGAGATTTCTGATTTTGGCAATGCAATAATTTGAATAGCCTGCACTAAAGCGCAAGAGACTCTTTGATTCACATGGACGATGGCATTGTTTTCTATTCGGTATTGAGTCAAGTAATTCTTTAAATATTGATAAAACTCATCAATACCTGAATATTCTGTGGCAGTTCGATTGAGTTGGGTTGACCAATATTCAATGTCACTTAACACACGATGCGCTTTATTATAAAGAATGACATCATTATCAAACTTTAGAGATTTGCGTTTGATGCCAAGATTGATAATCGCTTTATCCCGCTCACTATTAGAGAGATAACGCCTTAATAAGCGCTTGTAATCATTCAACGATTTTAAAATATGCTCAGAGAAAATTGACATTTCTATGCCCCGTTATCATTTTTTAATGTTTGGCTAGAAGTGATTATACAAAGGGAATCTTAAAAAATTATTAATAAGAAGATTTTTTGATGGCCTTATTTGTCATTCCCGCTTGCGCGAGAATGACGAAGTAAGCAGAAATGATATTAAGAAGCCGTCCAGACTAGCTTAATATTGAGGTTGGCAATGAGTTTCTTTGATCAAGAATAAACTTGAAAAGATACCAATAATCGAACAAAGAGGTAATAAAATCAAAGCGCTACGATAATTACCCAGTGAATAGTAAGGCAAGCCATTGACGATGGTGCCTTCCCAACGACTATTTAATAATAAGCCCACTAAAGGTTGGAAGATAACGCCCCCTAGTATGACCGCCATATTATTAAAACCTACAGCTGTGCCAGCTACTGAAAGAGGATTGTTGTCTTGTACTACCCCAAAGGTAACTGATTGCGAAGAGGCAGCCGCACCAAATAGGAACAAGGCAATATACATTACTGTCCAGGATAAATTAGGGATATAAAGCATTATTAGAGAAGAAATGAGGCCTAATATTGAACAGATGAGAAGAGGAAGGCGACGATTTCCAATACGATTTGACCACCAACCGATTAATGGCCCGATTAAGGCAATTCCTATCCAAACAACTGCCACGCCAATCGCTGCTTTAGCGACTGTCGTGCTATAAAAGACTTTCAGATAGGGAATACCCCAAAGATCTGCGAAAATTGAGACAGGCGCCCAACATGAAAACGCATACAACCCAACCGCCCACGTTTGCGGATTTTTGAGTACTCTGCTGAATCGTTCCCATTCGGTCATATTTCCATGTGAAATATGGGGCACTTCATTACTAACGGCTTGATCTGGACGGTCGCGGATGATCACCCAAAATAATATCGCAAAAAGGGCTCCAACTGCCCCTGACCAAAACATCGTGTTTCGCCAGCCGATCGATTGTACGATCACTGCCACCGGCGCTTCACCTACAATAGCCCCTACACAACCCATCAATTGAATCAGTCCAACAATGAGCGCAAAATATTTCGCTGCAAACCATCGCGATGCAAGAACCAATGCTCCCACAAAAGCAAAAGAGGAGACCAAGCCAATACACAATCGTGCTACTGAAGCGATAATGGCGCTATTAGTGAGGCCGAAGGCAAATGCGCCGACAGCACAAATTGCCATCGATAAAGTTAATAAAATTCGGGGACCATAGCGGTCCAATAGTAGCCCAGCAGGAATCTGCATGGGGGTATAGCCATAATAGAAAAAAGCACTAAGGATCCCTAAGCCGCCAGCATCAATGTGAAAACTGCGCATGAGATCGTCAGTCATGGCACTGGGCATGACTCGTAGAAAGAATTCATAGACATAAAAGAAGCTGCCGACGCCACAAACCAGGAACGGTAAAAAACTGGCTTTAGAGGTGTTCATCCTTTTAACATTGGTTACGGTCTTAGCATTTGTCATGAAAGCCTCTTTGTTAAAAGGAAGCGATTATATACCCATTACCCCTCAAGATGCGAGATTTTAACAGTCAGCAGGCAAGAAGTTGAAACGATCTGATTGAACAAAAGCGCAGGAATTTTGAAGGATTACGGCAAGTTAGAAATCGTTGTTCCTTGAGCATTTTTGTAAACTGCGACCCCACCCGGTTGGTTAAGTTCATAGAGAGCTCGGGTCGTTCCATCTGACATCACCGCTAAATGACGGTTTTGGCCTAAAGTATGTTCAATTCGAATGCCTCTTATACCAGCTTCTTGTAATGTTCGGATTTGATAACCTCTAATATCAGGATCAAAGACCAGTACTTTTAAAAAATTATAGATAGGGTCATCGATGTTTATCAGACCATCTCGATTAGTGTCATAATTTCCAAGTTCGAAGCGACGCAGTGCGTCTTCAGCTGGTAGAGAAGTAGTTGCTTGTAGCAGTTGTAAAAGCAACGGGTTAGTATAATCAATGACGAGCAAGGCATCGTCCCCATGGATAACCCCAGCCATATCGATACCATGATCATCATTTAGATCGATAACACCTAGCCAATGTTGATTAGGATCGATTTGATATGCTAAATACTTACTTTGAACTTTGGTGTAGACTTCGAAAACGCCGATAATAACGAAGATGAAAATTAAAATTGAAACGGCTAGCGGTCTTAGACCCATGTCATATGCTCCTTTATATAGAAGGTAGTACAGCATTAAAGAGAAATCAAGTTAAGGGTTTTGCAAGCCCTAAGTAAGAGAGCCTTATACTCAATGAACAATCCAAGTTTACATTGGAAACAACCAAATTATTTTTTAAGCCAGGAATTGCCCAGTGCAGTGAGGCAATGGTTGTTGTACCCTAATTCGATGACGAAACAATTGAAGCAAGCAAGCCTTGATCGTCAGTCACAATTTAAAATAAATATTCTGAATGAAGGCTTGGATTTACTTTCAGCTAAAGTTTACGAACAAAAAATTTTCTCTTGTCGCTTGGTTTATTCAAGGGAAGTACAGATTTTTTCAGGCTCGACAATCTTAATGTATGCGCATAGTGTGATGCCTAAAACAGAAACTGCTCTTATCAAGCGTCGATTTCGTGGTTTAGGGTTTAAACCATTAGGTGAAATATTGTTTGAAGATAAAACAATTGACCGTAGTCCTTTTAACGTTACAAAGATTTATCCTGCTTCTAAGGAATATCACTTAGCAACAATGAATCAAAAAGAGCAACCTTTTGTCTGGTCAAGACAATCTTATTTTTCTCAAAAACAACAACCTTTTTTATTGTTAACTGAATATTTTTCTCCCAATTTGTTCACCTTCTTATCTGGACCCGTTAGCCATGACTTCTAAGATTGTCGCATATTCAAAATTAATGCGATTAGACAAACCCATTGGAATGTTTCTTTTGTTATGGCCAACATTGTGGGCACTTTGGATTGCAGGAGAAGGATGGCCGAAGGTTCAAATTTTAGTGGTATTTTTATTGGGTGTTGTTGTGATGCGATCAGCAGGTTGTGTGATTAATGATATTGCTGATCGTAGTTTTGATGGACGAGTTGAACGCACCAAGCAGCGTCCCTTAGTGACTGGTACGGTACGATTAAAAGAAGCCATCATTTTATTCTTATTACTCAACCTCTTAGGGTTCTTGCTGGTATTGCAGTTGAATGGCTTAACGATCATGCTATCGTTTGTGGCGCTGATCTTGGCCTCTTTTTATCCGTTCACTAAACGAATTACCTATTTTCCGCAAGTCGTTTTAGGTGCGGCGTTTGGGTGGTCGGTACCCATGGTATTTGCTGCTCAAACTGGATCGGTTCCAGTAATAGCCTGGTTAATTTATGCGATAGCGATCATTTGGCCAATCGCTTACGATAGTATCTACGCGTTGAGTGACAAAGCTGATGACTTAAAAATTGGTTTGAAATCGACCGTGATTTTTTTTGGAAAATTTGACGTTACGATAATTTTTTTATTACAGGCATTAGTCATCGTAAGCTTGTTTTTATTAGGTTATTTTTTGCATCTGGCAAATATATATTATCTTAGCGTCATATTGGCCTCGTTGTTGATGGGTTATCAATTTTATCTGGTTGCAGGTAAACATTACCACCGTGCTTTTTTAAATAATAATTGGGTAGGATTGATCATTTTCATTGGCATTCTATTAAGTTATCGACACTAGTTTTTTAGCAAAAAAACGTCGAGAAATCATACTTTTTTAGATAAGAAAAAATGCTTTCTAAAGTCGTTTGACATTGTAAATAGAATAATTGTAGGATGTCCGCCAATGGAAATGCTCAAACAACAAAATGGATCGCCCCAACAATTTCAACATAGCTCAATTATTTTCTAGCGTAAAAAAAGAATGATCTAAAAAGGCAAGAATGAAAAAACCATTGAGCTATCGTCTATTCCTAGTCACCTATTTCCTGTTATTAGCATCTCTTACGATTCCTGTCTTCGCGGCATTTGCTACGAAACCTATGTCTGTTCAAGAAAAGTTAGCCTTTCTTGAAACCTCATCTGGCGGCAAGCTAGGATTAGCTGCAATAAATACCGATAATTAAATGATTCGATATCGAGCCGATGACCGGTTTCCAATGGGATGCACCAGTAAAATGATGGGCGTTGCTGCCATACTCAAAATGAGTATGAGTAATGACAAACTTTTACCCGAGCGAATCTATTATAAAAAATCAGATTTAACCTCTCACTGTCCTATTACCGAAAAACATTTAACTGATGGTATGACGATTGAAGAGCTTTGTGCTGCATCTATTTCTTATAGTGATAATGCAGCAATGAATTTCTTGCTCAAAAAATTGGATGGGCCTCAGGGAATAAACAATTTCGCGCGTAGCATTGGAGACAATGCATTTAAACTGGATCATGATTGGCCGGCGGAAGGTTATGGAACTTTTCAAAATGGTGAAGATTCTACTACCGCGACAGCAATGGCAAACAGCTTTCAAAAAATTGCACTCGGTGATGTGCTTGCTCAACCTCAGCGTGAAAAATTACAGCTCTGGCTTAAAAACAATGTGACTGGCAATAATCGCATTAGAGCAGGTGTGCCAAAAGGATGGTTAGTAGCTGACAAAACTGGAACTGGATTTGCCTACGGCACAACCAACGATATCGCGATTATCTGGCCACCGAACAAAGCACCGATTGTCATTGCGGTATTTTATTCTTCGACTAAAAAAGAAGCTCCGAAACGAGAAGATGTGCTTGCTTCAGCGACTCGGATTGTTTTAGATGCATTCAAAGCTCAAAACTAAAATAATTTTTGTTTAACTCGTAAAATATTTAGGAAAGTATTAGCGGGAATACTATCCATAAATAACTTCAAATTACGATCAACTTCGACCTTGATTAGATATAATGCCCTGACATTAGAATCGTTATTCTGGAATAGTTTTAAATCTTGAGCAGCTTTTTGAGAATTACTTTCATCTAATTTTTTTGTGCTTTTAATAACCTTTCTCTATTGATTAATTCACAACCGCCGTCCCATGACTATATGACATCCGGTTATTTGTCATTTCCGCGTACGCGCACTCGTGTCTGGGGAAACGAATACTTCTTAGGTGTGAATAACAAAGTGCCACTCCTTCGCTCCGGTTTCGTTCTTAGGCTGAGGCATAAGTCTACGAGTCGTCGTCCTTGGCAGCACAATACTAAGCAAAAACGCTGCATTATCCAGCCAAGGATCCAGATCAGAAATCTGAAGTGTCATTCAGAATATCGACTTCGATAAGATTGGCGCTAGATCACCACATACTACTCCCGTGGATTCTGTAAGTTCTAAGCGGTGAGTGGCGATGGCTTTTAGACTATGTATAACCTATGAGTGCAAGCGAGAATTCATGCTTCTAGCTGCACGTAACATGGATTCCCGCCTAAGCGGAATGACAAAATAAATCGTAGAGATATTATGAGCAAAGAAACTACATTTCTTGATCTGGTTCCTCTGCTGGAGGAGTCGGTTTGCTTTCTTCGGGCGGTGTCGATTTGCTTTCTTCAGGCGGTGAATCCTCTTTTTTTACAGAGGTGTCTTTTTCTGGAAGATTAGGTTTGTCTAGCTGTAGCCCGATATCCTCTCTCTGATCATCGTCCAAATTAGGTTTGATCTGGGGAGGAGCATCAATTTCCCCGGTCGTGTCATGTTGTTCTGCAGGTTGATCATGTCTTTCCACAGGAGCTTCATGTTGATTTTGAGAGAAATCTTCTTGGGGAGCATCTTGAGTTGGAAGATGCGCTTTATCGAATAATTCGGTAAAACCATAGTAATCGTTTGCTAAACCGGTTCCTGGATTAACACGGATACGAACGACATCTGGTGGTTGGGTTAAGGTATTTTCGGGTTTATTAGCCAGTGCCACTCTCATGTAATCGATCCATATCGGTAAGGCGGCGTCAGCACCGTATTCATTCAATGATTTGCGTTGGTCGAAACCTACCCAGACGGTGGTCACGACATCGCCATTGTATCCAGCAAACCAGCCATCCATTTGATCATTAGTCGTTCCCGTTTTTCCTGCAATATCGCTTCGGCCTAAGGCTAAAGCGCGATGACCGGTTCCTTGGCGAATGACATCTTGTAGAACATTGGTCATTAAATAGGCATTTTCAGGTGTAATTGCTCTATCTAGAGTTGGGTTGCCTGCTTTGTAAAGTTCGTTGTCTTGATCATCGGTAATATGATCGATGAAATAGGGTTTGATTTTAAAACCGCCATTAGCAAATGCGGCAAAGCCAGAGGCAAGTTGCATAGGAGTGACAGAATTGGTGCCAAGGGCTAGAGTCAAGTTTCGAGGCATTTCTTCGGGATCAAAACCAAATTTGCTTGCATAGTCGATGGCATATGGCACGCCAATCGCCTGTAAAATTCGAATCGAAACAGTGTTGCGTGAATGCACGAGTCCGAAACGTAATCGAGTTGGACCATAAAATTTTAGATTTGAATTTTGTGGTCGCCAAACCGTATTAGACCCGGGAATATACTGTTCAATAGGGGCATCATTAATGATGCTGGCTAAAGTGAAATCTTTATTTAGTGCAGCTGAGTAAATAAATGGTTTGAAGCTTGAGCCAGGCTGGCGCTTAGCTTGAGTTGCCCGGTTGTAAGAGCTTTGGTTGAAAGAAAAGCCACCAGTAAGGGCGATAATTTCTCCGGTGTGGGGATCAAGTGATACCAGCGCAGCTTCAGCCTTAGGGACTTGCGCTAGATTATAACCGCTAGACCCTTTGGTGATACGAATGACATCGCCTTTATGCAGCCTGGCTCTTCTAAAATTATTTAGATTAACATTCACTTTTTGACGATCAGCTAGTAGCGCAGTTACGCTGTCACCAGAGTTCTTAATAACAATGGCTGGAACCATATGATTAATTGTGGATAGTTGTTGCAGCTTAATTATCCATTGAGATTGTTTGGTCAGGTGTTTTTCAGGCCCTCGATAACCGTGTCGCAGATCGTAACTGAGCAAGCCCTTTTTTAAGGCTTCATTAGCGGCAATCTGCAGGTGAGAATCAACAGTGGTGTAAACCTTTAAACCGTTTGTGTACGCGCCATCGCCGTAAGCTTCCACCATTGCAGCTCGTACCATTTCTCCCACATAAGGCGCCTCGACGGTATTAATGCGGCTATGTAATCGTGCCCGCAAGGGGGTGGCAATGGCTTTTTCATATTGAGTTTGAGTAATGTAATCATTTGAGAGCATTCTTTCTAGCACGTGGTTGCGTCTTTCTAAGGCAGCTCTTGGGTTGTCAATCGGATTATCCCTAGAAGGGGCTTGTGGCAGACCAGCAAGAAGTGCTATTTCCGATAAATTTAATTCTTGTAATGTTTTGCCGAAATAAACGTCAGCAGCGGCCGCAACGCCATAAGCGCGTTGTCCAAGATAGATTTTATTTAAATAAAGTTCTAAAACTTTTTCCTTGCTTAAATTAGCATCAATTTTCAGGGCCAATAAAATTTCATTGAGTTTTCGACCGTATGTTTTCTGTCTCGTTAGAAAAAAATTACGAGCTACCTGCATGGTAATAGTACTGGCACCTTGAGATTTCCTGCCGGTAACCAAGACCACTCTGGTCGCTCTGATTAAGCCAATAAGATCCACGCCAGGGTGCTCAAAATAACGTTGATCTTCAGTTGCCAAAACGCCTTGTACTAACTGCTTGGGTACTTGGTCTAAGCTAACGGGAATTAAATGATTTTCGCCATACTCAGCAATCAAATTACCATCTCGCGTATAAACACGTAATGGCACTTGTAACTGCATGTTTTTCAATGTCGAAACATCAGGTAGGCCTAAGTAGATGAAAAAGATGAAACCACCTAAAAGAAGGAAGCCGGTGATAAGCAAGCTGAAGATTGCAAGAAAGCCATTTTTAAATGTTTTTCTTATTAGATTCATAAGTATTTCTATGTTTATTTTGAGTGAGGCTAGTTTAGCATAGATAAATAATATCAAAAATTAATTTAGCTAACTGCTTAATATTTAAAAAAATAAACCTTAACAAAAGTTTAAATCCCCACCGTATTTTTTCCGGCATTGTTGCTTAGGGTGATGCAATTGATAATCGTGACTTATATACATTATGGAAAGGGTCATGAGAATAGTTAAGGCATTTGGAAAATCAAAGCTAAAACAAGATCGTATTGGCCTAGCTTTTATAGAAGATCAACTTACTTTCTCGCTCGTGTCTAACAATAACGAAGTGCTTTTTTCTGAAAAATTTAGTCGGGAGAGCAACGTAATTTCTTCATTGCTGCTGCTCAAAGAGCAAATTAAGCACAATTATCCTTGCTACTTGGCGCTTCCACATAATGTCGCGATGGTTAAAGAGTTTAACTTCAGTGAGACAAAAAACGAGACAGAGTTAAACAAGCTAATTAAGATCAATGCGCTCAATTTTTTTTCGCATGCTACCACTGATTTGTACTATGACTTCGAAAAATTACCAACCAACAATAGTCGAGTGCGAGTAGTGGCGAGCAAAAAAGAAAACATTGCCAAATGGATCAAAATATTTCGAGAAGTGCAATTAAATCTTGTGCGCGTCTCAATAGATTCATTTGCTTTGGAGAAGTTTTTGATAATCAATCAATATCTTCTGTCTACTAAAAATTATGCAGTGCTCTGGGTGTCTGGAAAGTATTTGCTGCAAGTGATTATCAGCTCACTAACCGTAGTTTTTATGCGTAGCAATACAGGTTTCGAAAATAATTTGCAGTTACTCGAAGAGTTAACGAAATTTCTTTGTCTTTATGAGAATGCGAAAAACTCTAAAAACATCGATGAAATCATAGTATTCTATGACAGACTTTTGGATGATCAAGCCCTATGGCCTTCGGAATGGAAGGTCGTTCATTATAAAAAGCTACGAGTCTTATCTAATCGAAATCTTCCATTATCAAATTTGTTGACTATCGGGGTCACGTTGTAAATGTTAAATTTATTACCTTGGCGACAGGAACAGATTCGAAAAATAAAAAGAGATTTTTTGTTATTGCTAGGATTAATGACTTTGTTGATTACAGTAAGCTCATTCGCAATCAGAAAAGAAGTGTTGCATCAAAATTTAAAAATTTTGCTCCAGGAAAAAATATTGGCTCAAGAAATTAATAAAGAGTGCGTTAAAAAAATTGAATTACTTAAAAAAAATAATTCGGAGCAAAAAGTGTCTGGCTTTTTGAGTGAGATGCAACGACAAAGAAAATATTTAAATATATTAGAAAGTGTGCCAAATTTGTTGCCGCCAAATGGTTATCTTAATTTTATGGCACTTGCTAAAGACGAACTGAAAATGGAAGGAGTGTTGTTGTCAGCAAGTGACATCCCTCTGAAGCAATTTGTCTCAAAATTGACAAAATTACACAGGCTGAAATTGAGGGAGCAAAAAATTCAACTAGAACAATTATCTGAACAAAAATTTCAATTGAGCTTTACCTTGTAGGAGAGAGTATGCAGATGCTGGATGTCTTGGCTGGTTCCTCGAGCTACACCAGAATAATCATTTTGGTGGTTTTTGGCTGCTTTTTGTTGCAATTTGAATATTTGGTTATATTAGCTCCCATCAAGAAGAATTACCTGGAAAATAAAAAGTTTTATTCGGCTCATCTAAGTGGGTTCGCACGATTAAGAGCAGAGAATAGACAATATTTGCAAGTTTTGCGCTTGAACCACGATTTTGGAAAACGTTTTTATCCTAAATTAGATCGTAACACCTTATTAGTTAGATTGATTAAAGGCTCGAAGTGTGATTTTACCTCGGCAAAGCGTGTTAAGTCTGGGTTTCAATTTAGTGGTCATGGTGAATTTGAAGAGGCACTTGTCTTGTTGAAAAAATTAGAAGGTATTCATGCTTTTCTGCAGAGTATTATGTTTAAAAAAATACATATAAATGACACTCCAGTTATCTACTTGCAAGTGCAGGCGGGTTGACTTGTGCCGGGGGTTTGTTTTCTTGCTGGTGTTTTGCGTGATAGACATCAACGCGATGCGAGATCCATTTTCAATTGAAAATGCCTGTTATGTTCGTTGCGATTTGAACTCTTTGCAGCCGGATGATTTAAGTTTCGTAGGTGCTATTAAATTTTTAGATCATTCTGTTGGACTTGTTGAAGACCCCAAAGGTCAAGTTTGTCAGATTAATACCGGGAGTCACCTCGGCTCAAAGAATTACGAAGTGGTCGATATTTTGGAGGATCAGATATTGCTGTCCGATGGCCAGCAATATCTAGTGATAAAATAAAACATGTTCACTAAGATTTTTTATACAATTTTATTTTTGCTACTAATGATTGTTTTGTTGCTTGAGCAACCTGTAGTCGCCGAACAAATTGATAAAAAAATTAGCGTTGGTACCCAAAAAGTGACTTTGGACTTCAAGAAAATCGCTATTCGAGAATTGCTAGAGTTATTTGCCGATGAGTTACATTACAATATTATTATTAACGAAGATGTGACTGGCAGTGTGGCATTGCATCTGAAAGAAGTAACCTGGTCTCAAGCCTTAGAAGCTTTGTTAAATGTCGCGGGACTAGCCAAGAAAATAGAACATAATCTGTTATATGTCGGAACTCCTGCCAATTTTGCTACGCGACAGCAAAACCTGCAGCAAGCGGCATTATTGAAAACAGTTCGAGTTGTTTTGCACCATATCGATGCAGAGCAAGCTAGTACTTTTCTAAAAACTCAAGCTGACTTTTTGTCGCCACTGGCAAAAATAATTTGTAATCTAAGAGATAATAGTTTGTGGATCAAAGAAACTGCAGATAATTTGCCGCTGGTGCTAGATTTTTTGCAACAATCTGATGTGCCTGACAAACAAATTTTAATCACTGCCAAAGTGATTAACCTTGATGAAAAACAAAAATGTGAATTAGGGGTTAAATTCAATTCCTGTGTTGCCAGTAAAATATCGAACAAAGGAACGCTTGGTACTGAAGAAGTGAATAATCGCTTTAACTTTGCCATTCTTACGATGTCACAGAATCAGCAGCTAAATATCGAATTGGATGCGTTAGAAAAAACTGGTCATAGTACGATTGTCGCTGATCCTACTATTATTGCGCAGAACCGCAAGACGGCAACGATTGAGGCCGGTGAAGATATTCCTTATCAAGAAAAAACAGCAAGCGGAGCGACCAGTGTTGCTTTTAAAAAAGCGGCACTAAGTTTAAAGGTCACTCCAACTGTTCTTCCAGATCACCGTATCACGCTGGACTTGGAAATAAGTCAAAACAAAGTGTTGCCGCTATCAGTGAATGGTACCCCTGCAATTCAAACCCAAGAATTAAAAACTCAAGTGGTTATACGGGCAGATCAAAGTATTATTTTAGGGGGTATTTATGAAACAGATCACGCGAAAGTTAAAACAACTGTTCCTTTTATCGGGCAAATCCCTGTAGTAGGCGCTTTAGTGGGTCACTCCGATCAACAACATGTAAAACGTGAATTACTAATTTTAATTTCGCCGCACTTATTATAATGCATGCTTGTCATTTCCGTGGCTATTTGTCATTCCCGCCTTTGTGCACTAGTGTTCGGAGAAACGGATTCCTCTTGCTTGTGAATAACAAGGTATCACTCCTGCGTTCCCGATTGCGTTCATATGCTTATAATATTTTTTTGCTCCCTTCTCCCGCATGCGGGAGAAAGGAGCAAAAAGTTGTGTATAAACTTATGAGCGGAAAAGGAAGGCAAGCAGAAATCCATTTCCCCGGACACTAGTGCGCGAAGGCGGGAATGACAAGTATGGCTAATGACAAGCACGAGTGAAGGTTGGAATCAAATTACGAGACGACGGATGTTATCTCAATTGCTAATTAGAATAACTACTATTATTCTACTAGAATGACAAAACAAAATATTTTTCTCATTGGACCAATGGGCGCGGGTAAAACATCTGTCGGGAAATTATTGGCCAGCCATTTGAATTTTGATTTTTATGATTCCGATCAAGTTATCGAAGAGCAGACGGGGGCGAATATACCTTGGATTTTTGATATCGAAGGTGAGTCCGGTTTCCGTAGACGAGAAGCAAAAGTCATTGATGAGCTAACTACAAAATCGCAGATTGTACTTGCTACTGGTGGTGGAGTTATTTTAGATCCAGTTAATCGTAAAAATTTGGCAGCGCGAGGTTTTGTAGTCTACCTGCGCGTTAGCGTTGAGGAACAAGTGAAACGGACCTATCGCAGTCGTACTAGGCCTTTAATTTTAAATAAAAACTCAAAAGAAATTTTTGAACGCTTGAAGCAAGAGCGAGAACAACTCTACCAAGAAGTCGCTGATTTCACCGTGGATACTAATCATGGCTCTGTACGGGCTATTGTTGATTCCATTTTGGCTAAAACAGAAGAATATTCCTAACACCTAAAAATCATCCGCACGAGTATAGTCATGAACGCAACAAAACTTATTGTCAACTTACTAGAACGATCCTACCCAATTTATATTGGTAAAAATATTTTCTCAGAATCAGTCATACGGTCTTACGTCGTTGGACAACAGGTGCTAATCGTGACTAATGAAACCGTGGCCCCCCTTTATCTTGACGCGGTACGAGCCAATTTTCAGGATTTACAGTGTGATGAACTGATTCTTCCTGATGGCGAAATTTATAAGACACTAGAAACGGTCAATAGTATCTTTGATGCCCTGGTTAAACATAAACACATCCGTTCCACTACGCTAGTTGCTTTAGGTGGGGGCGTTATTGGCGACATGACTGGCTTTGCCGCGGCTTGTTATCAGCGGGGTGTCAACTTTATTCAGCTGCCCACTACCTTATTGAGCCAAGTGGACGCCTCAGTAGGAGGTAAAACGGGTGTCAATCATCCTTTGGCTAAAAACATGATTGGCGCTTTTCATCAGCCCAAAGCAGTGTTTATTGACCTTGAGACCTTGCACACCCTTCCCGACAGGGAATACCACTGCGGATTGGCAGAAATTATCAAAGCAGCATTAATATCTGATTCAGTCTTTTTCGAGTGGTTGGAGGATCATATTGTGCAATTAATGGCGCGCGAGAACACGGCGCTCCAATATGCGATCGAACAGGCATGTGCCATAAAAGTAAAAATAGTGGTAGCCGATGAGAAGGAGGCAAATGTCCGAGCCTTACTTAACTTAGGTCATACCTTCGGGCATGCGATTGAACAAGTCACGCATTACAGCGAGTGGTTGCATGGCGAAGCAGTGGCAATTGGCATGGTTTTAGCGGCTCAATATTCGGCTGCGATTGGCTTGATTGATAATAAAATTGTAATGCGCATCAAAAACATTTTGACAAAGGCGAAATTGCCGATAAGATTTCCTAATTCCATTGTTATAGAGCAGATGATTGCTTGCATGGATAGCGACAAGAAGAAAGATAATAAAGGCGTGCGATTGGTTTTACTGAAAGAGATTGGGCAGGCAGTGTTAAGTCAGCAGGTCGATCCTTCCATCCTAGAAGAAACACTTATGGAAAATCAGCAGTCGTAATGACACGATTGTTGTTTATTTGTTTTTAGACCAAATCTAGAAACTGATTTGATTTCAACTAGGTAGACCCTGAAACCTTTCGAGTAGAAGCCTACTAAAGCCTCTATTATTTTGACACTCTACATGGAGAGGTGAATGCAAGAATTATATCCGGTAGAAAGTAAGGTCATCGCCTTACCCAAAGCCAAGCTGGGCAGTAAAAAGCCAGCTAGCCAATCTACTCGGTTGGAAGATCACTCATCCAAAGCACCTTATTTTCAAAACCTAATCAACCAGCTCCAAGAGTTCAGTCTTTCTCAACATAATGTCGCTTTATTATTGGGCCCAAAAGGCAGTGGCAAAACCGAAATACTTAACCTCTTCCTATCTTGCCAGCAGAACGCGATTTTTCTTCATCATAGCCAAGGTAAATTAATCGTCAGCCAAGAGTTGGAGATTGCTCAAACTAAAGATCGAAAAGATGATGATGACAGTACACTGGACTTCATTACCGCAATGCACTTGGCAAGTGGTAAGAGCGAACTAATTTATTTGATTGATGATGCAGACTTTTTAAGCTTAGAAGAGTTCAAAATGGTCATGAATCATTTTGCGACTCCGAATACCACACGAATTAAAATTATCTTAGCGGGTGAAGAAAACCTTTCTCGAAGAGTTATCAAGCTATTTGAAAAGGATTTGTCCAGAATTCCTTACACTGCTATTCCGATCACCCCCTTTTCCTATCAGGAAATGAAAGACTACCTGAAACAAACCTTAGGTAAAAACCACAAAGAAAAGAAGTTACTGATCACCAAAAATCTTGAAAGAATCTATCAGCTTTCCAAGGGCTATCCAGGGCGTGTCAATCGAGTGGCTAATCAACTACTAGCTGAGCTAAGTGGTAAAGCGATTAAGCCATCATTACGCAAGAAAAAGCTTTGGTATGTGGATTTATTTATTGTCGCTAGTACAATCCTATTGCTTCTGGGAATCAGTTTACAAATCTATCAACAAGCCTTTCTAACGCGTGAAACTCTTCCGTTAACAAAAAAACCAATGCCTTTTGCTACTCTGGTAGCATTGCCTCCGCCTTCTAGTGCTGTCCTACCTATTGATCAGCTCGCTTTTCCGTCCTATATCGCCTCCATCGAAGATGCTGCCGAAGAAAAATTACCGGTCAATCACTTAGTTGTGAATCTACCCGAACCCTCTGTAAAAACTCCATACTAGTATGTCATCACAAGAAGTTTTTATTCCAGGACCTACCGGGCTATTAGAAGCGGTAATAGAAGAGCCGTTATCTTCCCAACAAAAGCTATTAGGGATTATTTGCCATCCCCACCCGCTACAAGAGGGAACCATGAATAATAAAGTGGTGACCACAGTGGCGCGTGTCTTCCAGCGCTTAGACATCGTTCCTATTAGATTTAATTTCCGAGGGGTGGGTCATAGCGAAGGCAGCTACGGGCAGGTGATAGGAGAGCTGGATGACCTTCGAGCGGTGATTACTTGGGCTAAAGAACATTATTCTGATTATCAAATCCTTTTAGCTGGTTTTTCATTTGGCTCTTACATCGCAACGAAAGTGGCGACCGAGATAGATCCAGTTGCTCTAATTACGATTGCCCCGCCTGTGCATCACAATGAGTTCAGAAGTCTCCCAGAAATTCATTTTCCTTGGATTGTGGTACAAGGCGAAGCCGATGAAGTTGTCCCTCCTAATGAAGTCTTTGCTTGGTTAGAAACCCGAGCCATACAACCTTCTCTCATTAGTCTGCCTGAAGTAGGACATTTTTTTCATGGCCAGTTAATCATCTTACGTGATCTTCTTATTGAGCGCCTAACGCCCTTGATTAATAAAATTACATGAAAACATTATTTGTGTTCACAAATTGCTCCGTCTACAATTTTAAGTAGGTTCACACTTGAGGTAGGTCGCCGTGGGTAAGTATAAAAAAGGTTCTCTCGAAGATTTTGCACAAAGCGAGACAGTTTGGGGCAAAAGAGCGGAAGGCCTGCCAGAAATCGGATTTGATCTAGGCCGCATACCAACGAAGGCCGAGCTTGCCTATCTACATCAAAAATGTTCTTTTATCCAAATGGTAAATCCTGGCGCTCAGGGAGAATATAGCGAAATCCGTTTTCTGCGAGCACCTTCTGGCTGGTTGATTTTCTACTATAAGAATGCCATGGCGGCCTCTCCTGGTGAAGGATTGCTCACCGATGACGTTTATACCACTGAAGGCGGTCAAGCCGTCCAAGTTTGTACCGGAAACGGTACTCGCATCAAACAAATTATCGACACCGCTAGCGAATTGGTGCGAATTGCTAAGGAAGAAAACTGGAGCGGAGTCCATATCATAGACGGTACACCCTTGATGAGTTGGGGTGTCTGGAAAGCGGCAAAAGAACTCGGAATGGAAGTGACGGGCTATGTCCCTTCGGTAGAAGAAGAAGCCAAGTATGAACGCATCAAAAAGAATTGCCCGTCATTAATTCTATCTAAAACTCCTAGTCCTTAAAGT
>JAGVJZ010000074.1 GCA_020050845.1 Gammaproteobacteria bacterium | reverse complement strand
CAAGGACGACGACTCTTAAGATCTACGTCCCTCGCCGCTAATCACTTGTAGAATGCGAAGTACTTGTAGGCGAGGGATCTAGCGCCAATCATATGAAAAGGGGGCAATTTCAGTAGTCACTTCAAGTTTATGTACTAGATCCGTGGCTGGATAGTAGTTCTACGTTTTTGTCTGCTACTTTGCGGCTAAGGACGACGATTTCTGGGTTTGCACTTCACTCATTATCCCGTATCTTTCTTACCAACCCCATCAACACATTCCCCGGCCCCAGCTCCTCAAAATTCATTTCCCCTTGAGCTAATAAATATTCAATGGTTTTGCTCCACTGAACAGGGTGAGATAAATGTTGTGCTAAGTTTTTGCGAAAAACTGCTGGGTGATAAAAGTTAGCGTTACAATTAGCAATGACGGGAACGGAAGGAGAATGAAAGGTGATTGTCTCTAAGAACTTTTCATAGGCTTGTTCAGCTGGATGCATGTGAAAAGAATGAAACGCGCCACTTACTTTGAGGGGTAGAAACATGACCCTTTTGTAAGTAGCAAAAATTGTTTTTGCTTTCTCAATATCAGTGGCAGGTCCAGAGATGACTAATTGACGGTATGAATTGTAATTTGCAATGGTGATTGTGAGTAGCTGATATTCTTGCAGTAGGTTTTCAATTTGATTGTAGGTCATTCCAATGACGGCAGCCATCGCTCCACCTTGAGCCTGTGCCATTAACTCACCTCTTTTTTGAACTAATCGTAGACCGGTGGCAAAGTCAAAGACATTAGCGCTAAGTAGAGCATTATATTCTCCGAGACTATGACCTACCGCATAATCGAATGTTTGATTATTTTGTAGGCGTCGATAAAAGGTTAAAGCATTGACCACATATAAAGCAGGTTGTGTATAGCGTGTATGATTTAGTTGATTTTCACGATCCTGTAGACAAAGCGTTTTAATACAATATCCAAGGAGCTCACTCGCTAGTTGTGTTTCATGAGGAAATTGATCGAATAAATTTTCTCCCATTCCCTTATATTGCGAGCCTTGTCCTGGAAATAATAATGTTGTCATGCTGGACATTAAATTAATTCCTCTTCAAGCAAATGAATGACTCCTTGCAATTCCTCTGTCATGGGTCTGCAATCTGTAATTGGCGGTGAATGCTCGCGTAAAACTTTACAGATTATTTTGGATTGCTTTGAGGTTAATTCCAGGTTGCGAAATTCTAATGCTTGAACAGAAGCAAGTAATAGGATGGCGGTCAATCGTTCCAAATTGTCAACCGATTCGCGAAAATCTAATGCAGCGTGTGCTCCCAAACTATTAACATCTTGATTGTCTCCTTCGGTCGGTAGCATATATGACTGTTGGGCCTGGGCTAATTTACGATTTTGCACAGCGAGCGAGGCAGCTAGTATCTGCAGCGGGCGAAAGCCGTTCTGCTTACTAGGGTCAGGTACCAAGTTGGTCGGTAATTGAAAACTTTTGCGAGGGTGAACCATGTTAGCAAGTAGCGCATGGATCCAGGTGGAGGCTTGTGCTATGTCTGCTTTCAACATATCACAGGCTGTTGTGATGTAATATCCCATAAAATTAGCACTGTGGAAAATCTTCTCATTAACACAATCAATGATTGGATTATCGTTTACTGAATTCATTTCTTCTTCAATCCATTGAATGGATCTTTCAAGATTTTCAAAAAAAGGTCCAAATCCTTGTGATACAGCGCGCAAAGAATAAAAATCTTGTACTCGTTTAGGTTCGGCAGCATCCATGTAATGATTATTATCACGATTGGCAATGCGTAACTCATCCAAGTCATATACCAGTCGACTTTCCTTCCAAAAATTTAACAAGAAACTATTGACCTCAATTTCACCTTGGTGTTTTTTGAGTTGATGAACCGTTGGATGGTAGGCGCTTTCGATAACAAACATGGATTCTAAAGACATTGCAATGGCGGATAGCATTTGACGAAACAAGCGTCTTAAATTGTACAGCGCTAAACTAGTGATTCCAGCCATAAAGGAGGTGCCATTGATCATGGCCAGGCCATCGCGTGATTCCGGAACTAACTTCTCGAGGCCTGCTAGGGCTATGGCCTTGGTGGCTCTCATTCTTTCATTGCGATAATAAACATCGACCTCTTGGCCAGTCACACAAGCTGCAATCATAGCAAGAGGAATCAAGTCACCGCTTGCTCCAATTGAACCGTAACTACGTACCACAGGAACAATGCCGCTGTTTAAAAAATCTAACATCCCTGTGATTGTTTTTAGTCTAACCCCTGAATAGCCTTGGCCTAGGCAATGGGCTCGCAGCATCATGGTGACTTTGATGACTTCAGCTGGAATAAGATGGCCTAAGCCACAAGAATGGGATCGTATTAAATTAATTTGACGAGCATTGATTGAATCATAGTAATCGCGAGTATCATTTTGGTCATTTTTCAAATAGGGTTCTAAAATATTGACCTGATCTCCGAACTGAGTGTTAATCCCGTAAATTGCATCCCGCTGTGCCACCCCTTTATTTAAAAATGCATAAGACTCTTCTACTGTTGAGTATGCTTCGCGCACCAGCTCCACGGGTATGGCTTTTTTAGCGAGTAGTTTGGCGTCTTGTAAAGTGAGGGTAGAATCTCCCCCAATCAGAATGCGCTGTTTATTTAACTTGCGAATTGAAAAGTCATCATTAACGAGTATCGACATCATTGAACCTTGTAGCAGAATGTAACCTTATGTAGCCTGAATTTGATTAGGCAACTGTTATCAGTCACCTAGATTGGAATGGAAAATTTCCCGAACTCAATTCTCTGGGCATGACAAAAACCATCGGCTCGCTCCTGGATCAAGTCCGGGAGCGAAACGATGGTGAAGGCTAATAATTAATTTTTTCTTAAGAATGTGATAACATTTCAGATCAATTTATTCAAGTAAATTTTTTTATCCATTCAGTGAAGTTACTGTAGCAATCGTGCCCGCGTGCGTGCCCGCGCCCGTTTTTAAAATCAACTGTAATTTTAAAAAACGGGCACGCATGCGGGCCAGGCTTGATAAAGGCAGATAGCTGAATGGTGAATCAAAGGAAGTGGTTCTTAAATGCTAACAATTGGATCGATTCTACAAAAAAGAGCTAAGCAAAAGTTTTTTCAAACTGCTTATCTGTTCTTAGGTGATGGCTTACAGGAAACTCAACGACTAACGTATGGTGAGTTAGATAAAAAAGCGCGTGCTGTAGCCGCTTATCTGCAAAGCAAGTGCACGCAAGGTGATCGTGTTTTACTAGTTTACCCTTCTGGCCTCGAATTTATTGTGGCATTTTTTGGATGCTTATACGCGGGAATGGTTGCGGTACCGACCTATTGCAATGGATCTGATGACTTTCAGAAAAAGAAAGAATTTTTCAAAGCCATACCTGCTCAAGTCTGCATAAATTATGTGCTAACTGAAAAAACTTTGTATCCTCTCTTGGAAGAGGAGGCTAGTGTGTTATTTCCTACCCATCCTACTCGGTTGGCTGACAGCTCACGATTTGAAGATTGTGCCATTTTGTATAAACCTCCTGTTGTAAACGAGTGCATGGTCGCTTATTTGCAATTTACCTCGGGTTCGAGTTCATCACCCAAAGCGGCCCAAGTGACTCATAAAAATCTGATTCACAATATCAAGAGTTCAGGTTTAAGCTGGCAATTCACTCGCAAAAGTATTTCATTGACCTGGGCACCGCACGCGCACGTCTATGGCTTGGTATGTGGCTTGTTAGTGCCATTTTTTTTCCGAAGTCTTGCTATCGTCATGCCGTCCCATGTTTTTTTACGCAAGCCCTTCTTTTGGTTGCGAGCCATCACTAAATATCGAGTGACTCATAGTGGTTGTCCCAATTTTGGTTATGACCTTTGTGTTAAGAGTGTGGAAAATGGTGATTTTGCAAGACTACAGTTGAAAAGCTGGAAGGTAGCCGTGAATGGTGGTGAACATATCTCGCCTGAGACCTTGCTTTTATTCGCTGAGAAATTTAAACCAGTTGGATTTAGACTTAATTCTTTTTGTTGTGCCTATGGCATGTCTGAATTAAGTGGTACGATTTCAGTCACGCATTATCGCAAAAAACCACGTTTTCTAACCTTATCAACTGCAAAACTATCGCAAAACAAAATCTTTCCAGTCAATAAGACCACAACACATGTTAAATACAGTTCAGTAGGCAATGTATTATCTGGTCTTGCGGTTCGAATTATTGATCCGGAAACACTCGCTGTACTGCCTGAGGGTTCTGTCGGTGAAATCGTCACTGCGGGTAAGTCTTTAGTAAAAGGATACTGGGGAGAGGATTGCGAAAAATTTCTCATTAAGCTTCCTGGAAACTTCCGGTCATATTTTAGAACTGGCGATTTGGGTTTTCTGAATAAAAATGAACTATTTGTGACGGGACGACTCAAAGAAATTATAATTCGTTATGGTAAAAATTATTATCCGCATGATTTAGAAGAATGTGTCCTCGCAGCTTTAGATAAATTTCCAGTTGCTAATCGCGTGGTATTTTCAGTTCCAATTTTGGGTCGTGAAGAAATTATTTTTTTGCAGGAAGTGAATGGTGACATTTGCGAATCTGAGAGTCATCGAATTATTTATTCCATTCGCTTAGCAGTTCTTAAATATCATGGCTTAGAGCTTCATCAAGTGATCTTGGTGCAAGAGAACAGTTTACCTAAAACCACCAGTGGTAAAATTGCACGAAAGGTATGCGCCCAATTATATTTAGCTGATCAACTAAAGTTATTGGACAAAGATTTGCAGCGAGAGGAAACCTTGGCAGCAGATGATGAACTTGCCAGTTTTAAAGCTAATGTTCCTATTGCAGTGTTAGATGAATTTAATCGATTTCTTGCTTTGAGTTTTGAGATAGATCCAGATGAATCTCTCCTGGAAAGACCATTAAGTAATTATAAAATTGACTCATTAAAAGCAGTAAGTCTTGTTGCGGCCTTTAACGATTTATATGGTCTTGCGATTAAACCCAACAGTCTGTATGAATATTATACCTTTGGAGAATTTTTTGCTGATATTTATAAATCACATCCTGACAATTTCGAAAGCAATAGCTTTGCTTTAGAAGCTAAAATTCAAACTCAACATCAAAGCGAAGAGATCATAGATTTAGAGGAAAAATTTGAATCTAATTTTGTAACTAATTTAACTTGTCAAGAAAATGATATTGCCATTATAGGTATGGATGGGACATTTCCTGGCGCTAAGAATCTTGAAATCTTTTGGGATAACATGATTCAAGGTAAAGATGTTATCACGCCGGTTCCTGCATCACGAGCTGCTCTTCAATCTCTTGAAAATAAAAAAATATCAGGTGGATTTCTCGAATGCATCGAAGAATTCGATGCCGCGTTTTTTAATATCTCACCTCGTGAAGCACAGTTGATGGACCCCCAGCAGCGACTTTTTTTGCAAACGGTTTGGAAAACAATTGAGGATGCTGGATATCCTGTGACTTCCTTAGCGCAAAAAAAAGTGGGCTTGTACGTTGGAGTATTTGGAAATGATTACGCAGAATTATTGCAACACAATACTATTATAGATTCCTATCTTACGACTGGGACAACACACAGCATCCTAGCCAATCGCGTTTCTTATTTATTAAATTTTCAAGGACCTAGTGAGGCAATTGATACTGCCTGCTCAAGCTCACTGGTTGCACTTCACCACGCGATTGCAGCCGTTCATAATGGTGATTGTGAAATGGCAATTGTAGGAGGTGTTAATGCATTACTATCACCGAGTGCATTTGTTGCAGCGACTCAAGCTGGAATGTTAAGTGCTAATGGTCATTGTAAAACATTCGATAAAGATGCCGATGGTTATGTGCGATCAGAAGGTGTTGTTGCCATCATGATTAAGCCATTATCAAAGGCCTTATTAGATCATGATAATGTCTATGCAGTAATCAAAGGCTCTGCTGTGAACCATGGTGGTCATGTCAGTTCGTTAACGGCACCAAGCCCGAATGCGCAATCAGAAGTTATTGTTGCCGCTTGCGAACGTGCTGGAATCTCTCCTGGTCAAATAAGTTTCATTGAAGCGCATGGTACAGGTACCTCTTTAGGTGATCCAATTGAAATCAATGGCTTGAAGAAGGCCTTCAGTATTGCGTCTTCTGAACGAAAGGAAGCCTATTTCTGTGGGATTGGTGCTTTAAAAACTCATATTGGACATCTGGAAGCTGCAGCGGGGATAGCGGGTGTTATCAAAGTAGCGCTGTGTTTAAAAAATAAAATGATTCCAGGCAACTTGCATCATGAAGAGCTAAATCCGTATATTGAATTACAAAATAGTCCTTTTTATTTGGTAAATCACAAACAACCTTGGCAGGCACTTAAAGATAATGAGGGAAAATTAGTTTCCCGTTTTGCCGGTGTCAGTTCTTTCGGGTATGGTGGTACCAATGCCCATGTAATTTTGCAAGAAGTTGAACGACCCACTTCACAGGAAGAATCACTAGAAGCAAGTTACCTTATCACTTTGTCTGCGAAAACAAAGAATGCTTTATTAGAAAGAATAAATGATTTATCGCTTTGGTTAAGTTGTCAAACAAATCAGCCTTCTCTAGAGCAATTAAGCTTTACGTTAAATAAAGGGCGGGATCACTTTTCAAAAAGAGTGGCCATAGTCGTAAGTTCAATTACTGAAGTTGAAGAGGCACTTTCAAACTTACAGCAGGGTCATGCCGCGCCAAACATTTTTACCAATAATGAATCGAAGAAAAGCCAATCTATTTTTCAAAATCTTTGTGACAAATGTGTTCAGGAATTATCAAAACGATCTTTGACGACCGCTGAATATCGACAAAAGCTAATTGTATTAGCCGCTTTTTATGTGGAAGGATATGTCATTGTATGGGAGGAATTATATCGAAGAAATGTCAGCAAAATTAGCTTACCGACTTATCCCTTTGCAAAAGAGCGATATTGGTTGCCGACTAATTTAGACTTGTTTCTTAATGTTGAACCTAGTGACAATCTATCAGAAGTTTCATTAGAGAACATTACGAGCAAAGTTACTGAGATAATACGTTCATTGCTTAAAATTAATAAACCTATTGAAAGTGCCAGCGATTTTCTTTCATTAGGTTTGGATTCATTATCCTTTAAAGAGTTAGCATTATTATTGCAGAATTACTATTCGCTTGAATTAACACCCGCTGTTTTTTTCAGCTATCAGACCATTGATCAGTTAAGCCAATATCTTTTTGAAAAAATTTCTAAATATAAATATAGTCCACCACAAAATTCCGTTTCAAGATTAACCTCTATCAAAACATCACCAGAAGTGACTGATATTGCAATCATTGGAATTCAAGGATATTTCCCGCAATCCAAGGATGTGCAGACTTTTTGGAATCATCTTGTGGCAGGCCATGATTTAATCTCTGAAGTGCCAGCGGATCGTTGGAACTGGCGAGAAGTTTATGACGAAAATCGGAAAGCTCCTAACAAAACCGATTGTAAGTGGGGAGGCTTTATCCCAGATGTTGATTTATTCGATGCCGAGTTTTTCAATATTTCGGCACGCGAGGCCAATTTAATGGATCCGCAACAGCGTCTGTTTTTAGAAGTGGTTTGGAAAGCAATTGAGGATGCTGGTTATAATCCGAGTGAGTTTACTGGATCCCGCGAT
>JAGVJZ010000011.1 GCA_020050845.1 Gammaproteobacteria bacterium | reverse complement strand
TTCAGGACGACCCATTTTATAAAAAATGACTGTGCCATTATCTCGTCCGAAAGCTCCTCGATCACAACGAATTAACCAATCTTCATATTTAACTAAGCTGATCGCATGCCCGTAATAAGCAACAGGTATTAATAATGGGCTGCCATCTAATAATGAATCAATTCGTGCTTCATGCTCTTTGATTTCGACTAGATAGTGTTGATATTTAATTAATTCATGGCCATTTTGTAAAGCTTTGATAATTGTTTGCACTAAAGGAAAATATTCACGAAGATGTTTGCCACCAAAATTATTTTTAAAATCACGTAAAGAATCTGCGACAATCGCCAAGCTAAATTCAAGATAAAATCCTTCAAATTCAATCTCTGTAAACTTTCCTGTGTTGTCTAAAATATCAACTCGACCTTCAAGCTCAAAGCGATGACCTAGCAACTTAGCATTGATAAAATCCTGCGCAAAATTTAGATCCGCCCCGTATTCATAAAGTAATTTCTTAATAGCATTTTGGTTTCGTAACACCGGCATTGCTAAACTAGGCTGACCTGCTCGTGAATAAGAATTAGGATTGGCACGTTTTTCCAAAAAGTATCTGGTAAGTTCAACGTTATTATTTTCTACTGCCCATTGTAATGCTGTTCTTCCAGTGAGGTCAGTGAAATCAATCGAGGCACCTGCCTCAAAAATAAGTTTTGCTTTTGGTAAGCTATTGACAATCGCGGTTTGGATGAGTGGTGTATAGCCGTATTCATCGATCTGATCCAAAACGACATCTCCGCGTTTCAAATATTTAGCAACGTCATTTAAACTGCCAAAAATTATTTGTTTCGCGAGAGTAGACACTTAGTAATTCCCCATCTTAACTATTTCATGGGAGAGGGCTTAGGAGCACTGGTATTGGAATAGCGCAATGATAATTCAGCTTGAGCACGCGGTTGATTTTGTAACTCAGCCGTTAATTCCTCAACTCGATCTAAAGCTTCGTCCGTCGTTTGGCTATTATCGCTAGTGACACCTGTTAATTCTGGAGAAGAGGCACCCACTGGCAATCTACTTAATAATGGATGGTCTTCGACACTCAAATCTGCGACGCCAGTTCCACCTTCATCATCATCCTTAGGATAAGGACGACGAGGAGCCACCACCCCAAATTTGGCGTGGCCTTTAGCAAGGAGTAACCCTAATTCAGCTTTATATTTATTTAGAAGCGCCATAATAAGAACCTTTGTTACATCATTTCAGTATAGATAGATTAGATAAATAATGCAAAAATGAGATAAAGTTCATGTACTTATGAGGAAAATATATTACGTGCCCTTGCCCGCGCGCGCGTCCGTGCCCGATTTTTTCGGGCACGCGGGCAAGGGCACGTATTCCAGATTCTCCTTTACTAGACACGAACTATCGCTTGACTTATATGTAAGCTCTCTAGATATAATTTCAAGAAGTCACTAAAGGAGAATTTATGCGTACTCAGAGGATTACCTATTCCGATGGAGAAACCCAGCTTGAGGGCTACTTGGCCTTTAATCCCGATATTCTCAAACCTCGACCCGCTATTCTCGTCGCTCACGATTGGTCCGGTAGAAACAACTTCGCTTGTGAAAAAGCAGAAAAGCTAGCTCAACTCGGTTATGTTGGCTTTGCTCTGGATATGTTTGGCAAAGACGTCCTTGGCACTACCAAAGAAGAAAAAGGCCAGCTCGTTAGTCCTTTCTTTAATGATCGAAAATTCCTGTTACGACGCGTAACCGCAGGCTTTGAGGTTTTACGCAAAATTGACTTCGTCGATACTACTCGAATTGGAGCAATCGGTTTTTGTTTTGGGGGCTTATGTGTGTTGGATCTCGCTCGCTCAGGTGCAGATCTTCGAGGCGTAGCCAGCTTTCATGGGATATTAACTCCTCCAGATAATGCTGATCGAACCATGATCGCAAAAATTTTGGCTTTACATGGCTATGACGATCCCATGGTGCCGCCAGAGCAAGTGTCAGGTTTTGAACAGGAAATGACCAAAGCAAAGGCAGATTGGCAACTACATGTCTACGGTAATACCATGCATGGTTTCACCAACCCGGTAGCCAATGATCCCGATTTTGGAACGGTGTATGAAAATAAAGCAGATCGACGTTCTTGGATTGCTATGCAAAACTTTTTTACGGAAGTCTTTTTATAAAACTTTCTTATTCTTCCCAGAGATTTGTTCCTGATTTTTTCAAAATCTCGACAAATTGTAAGTGCTCTGATTTTTCTTGTTCTGAGATCTCGCTGATCACAAGTGGTTTATTTCTCTCCAAAAGATTGAATACCTCTGAACCTTCTTGATTCGTTGAGGAAGTTGTATTTTCGGCAAATAGGGTTGCCTGGCCTCCTGTCATAGCCAAATACAATCGGGCTAATAATTCAGCATCTAGCAAGGCACCATGAAGATTTCGATGGGAGTTATCTATAGTATATCTTTTACAAAGAGCATCGAGGTTATTTTTTTGACCTGGATGCTGTTTACGGGCAAAAGGTAAAGTATCAAAAACACTACAGTAATGGTTGATTTGATTTTGATGCCCAAGTAGCGAAAATTCATGATTAAGGAATCCGACATCAAAAGGCGCATTATGAATAATGAGTTCAGCACCATTAATGAATTCGAGTAACGGCTTAAAGATTTCAACAAATTTAGGTTTATCACTTAAAAAATCCAAGCCAATGCCGTGCACTGCAAAAGCACCCGGGTCAACTTCCCGCTCTGGATGAACGTAATAGTGAAAGGTATTACCGGTAAGTTTGCGATTAACCATTTCCACACAACCAATTTCGATAATGCGATGACCTAATTCTGTGGAAAGACCTGTGGTTTCAGTATCTAAAGCGATTTGGCGCATAATGTTCCTTTAATCCTATTCTTTCCCCTCTCCCGCCTGCGGGAGAGGGTTAGGGTGAGGGTATTATAACCCCTCCAATCCCATTACT
>JAGVJZ010000034.1 GCA_020050845.1 Gammaproteobacteria bacterium | reverse complement strand
CTGTCCTGTATCGATATGACTGCTAAGTTGCCGGCCATAAGCGTTACGCTCTATAGTCACATCAAGGATGTTCAAGGAAGATTGTTGTGGTCGAATGACTTCTTTTGCTAATAAAATGGCACCAGCACAGGTACCAAATAAATAGCCACCTGAAGTCGCGAATTCATGGAAGGGTTTAAGAAAATTTTCTTCTGCTAACAACTTAAGAATGGTTGTGCTTTCACCACCCGGTAAAATCAGTCCTTGAATTTCTGATAATTGTTTTGCTTGGGTGACAAAACAAAAATCAATTCCTAATTTGCTCAGGACTTTGGCGTGGGCATCAAAATCACCTTGTAATGCTAAAACACCTATCTTCATTAAACGCCACGAGTTTGCAAAAGTTCAAGTTCATTGAGCTGGCGAATGTCGAGCCCAGGCATCGCTTCACCTAATTCTTTTGACACTTCTAGTAGTACCGAAGGATTATCATAGTGAGTGGTAGCTTTCACAATGGCACGCGCTCTGACAGCAGGATCTGCGGATTTAAAAATACCAGAACCGACAAAAACGGCTTCAGCCCCAAGCTGTCTAGCTAAAGCTGCATCAGCTGGTGTTGCAATGCCGCCTGCTGAGAAGTTTGGCACTGGTAACTTGCCATTTTTTGCAACCCAGGTCACTAATTCAAGTGGGGCCCCTAGTTTTTTCGATTCATGGACCAATTGTTCATCAGTTAGAATTGTCAATTGTTTCATTTCTTGAATGATGGTTCGTAAATGTCGCACCGCCTCGACAATATTTCCAGATCCTGCTTCGCCCTTGGTCCGGATCATCGCCGCTCCTTCAGCAATTCGACGCAAAGCTTCACCCAAATTACGGCAACCACAAACAAAAGGCACCCGGAAAGCATTCTTATTGATATGGTATTCGTCATCGGCTGGCGTCAACACTTCACTTTCATCGATGAAATCAACTTCAAGAGATTCTAGAATCTGCGCCTCAACAAAATGGCCGATACGAACTTTTGCCATGACAGGGATGCTGACGACAGACATGATTTCTTGGATGATCCGCGGCGAGGCCATCCGAGCGACACCACCTGCTTTTCGGATATCCGCAGGCACACGCTCTAACGCCATTACAGCACAGGCACCCGCTTCTTCGGCAATGGCAGCTTGCTCAGCGTTAGTGACATCCATAATGACACCACCTTTAAGCATTTCAGCCAAACCTACCTTTAATTTCCATTGATCATTATCAAAAATATGCATGCGTCGACACTCCAAAAATAGTGTTTACTGTGAAATCTTGAGGAATCAAAGGAGTTTACTTCACGCTTTTCAGAAGCACCAGTAAAATGTGGATCAACTTTGGACACTGCTCATCGTCCCGCCTGCCCCTCGTCGATTTAAGCTTTTTAAACAGTTGTCCATCCTTTAATAAGTTAAACTTGTGAAATGAAAAATTTGATGTTAATTCCCACATCTTATCCACATCTTTTTCCCAGGATATTGACTTGCAATTTCCTGTCCACACAGTATCATGTGTTCCTAAATTAAATAAACACAATATATTGGGTTAATGGAGTTTAACCCCCCACTAATCTTCAGTGCATGATGCGCTTATTGCCGGAGGAGTATAATGGCAGATCAATTACAAAATATAATAACAGAAGAACCTGCGCCAGAATTATTAAACCACCTTCCCGGCCAACTTCGAGTCATTCGTCGTAACGGCTCAGTGGTCCCTTATAATGACAGCAAAATTGCAATCGCACTGACTAAAGCCTTCATTGCAGTTGAGGGTAATCAAGCAGCTGCTTCCGATCGAGTGCGCGAACAAGTACACACGATTGTCACTCAAATGAGCGAGGACTTCTTAAGAAGAGCGCCAAGCAGTGGCCATTTAATTCATATTGAAACGATTCAAGATAAAGTTGAATTGGCACTCATGCGCATCGGAGCGCATCAAGTGGCACGAGAATATGTTCTTTACCGTGAAGAGCATCGGAAAATTCGTGAACAGAAAACCCCTGAAAGTCCGAGCAATGTACTCAATATTATTTTAGCCGATGGCGCTAAAATACCGCTTAATTTGCAGCGCTTAGCTGAAATTGTGAACGAAGCTTGTGTTTCCTTACAGGACGTTGATGCGGATGCCATCATCAAAGAAACACTTCGTAATTTATACGATGGCGCTTCGATGGAAGATGTGAATAAAGCACTCATCATGAGCGCACGCGTCATGATTGAAAAAGAGCCAAATTACTCTTTTGTAGCTGCAAGACTTTTATTAAATGACTTACGCCGGGAAGCATTAAACTTTCTAGCGATTAGCAATGAAGCCACCCAAGCAGAACTAGCTCAATCTTATCCTGAAGCATTTGAACGTTATATTGAGCGCGGTATTGAATTGGAGATGTTGGATCCAGCCCTAAAAGGATCCTTTGATTTTAAAGCACTTGGTAATGCTTTAGTCAGCGACCGCGATCTGCAATTTACCTATTTAGGTTTGCAAACCCTTTATGATCGCTACTTCATCCATCACAAAGGTATTCGTTACGAATTACCTCAAGTGTTTTTTATGCGAGTTGCAATGGGTCTAGCACTCAATGAAACAAGCGATAAAACACAGCGTGCTATTGAATTTTACAACGTTCTTTCCAAATTCGATTACATGAGTTCTACTCCTACTCTATTTAATTCAGCGACCCGACGACCTCAACTCTCTAGCTGTTTTTTAACGACCATTCCAGATGATCTAGAAGGCATTTACAACGCTCTTAAAGACAATGCACTGCTTTCAAAATTTGCTGGCGGTCTTGGCAATGATTGGACCCAAGTACGCGCCCTGGGTGCTCACATTAAAGGCACCAACGGCAAATCACTTGGCCCAGTTCCATTTATGAAAGTCGCCGACTCTACCGCCATTGCGGTCAACCAAGGCGGCAAACGTAAAGGAGCGGTCTGTGCTTATTTTGAAGCCTGGCACATGGACATCTTCGAGCTATTAGAACTGCGTAAAAATACCGGTGATGATCGACGTCGAACTCATGATATGAACACAGCAATTTGGGTACCCGATTTGCTGGTGAAGCGCAAAATCGAAAATCAAGATTGGACGCTTTTTTCTCCCAATGAAGTGCCAGACTTGCACGACAAGTATGGTCTTGAATTTGAGAAGGCCTATATTGCTTATGAAGAAAAAGCAAAACGTGGCGAAATCACTGGTAAAACCATCCCTGCCATTTCCCTATGGCGGAAAATGCTTAGCATGCTCTTCGAAACAGGCCATCCGTGGATCACCTTCAAGGACACCTGCAATCTACGCTCCCCTCAGCAACACGCAGGGGTGATCCACAGTTCTAATCTGTGCACCGAAATTACACTCAATACCTCGGCTGATGAAATTGCAGTTTGTAATCTTGGCAGTATTAACTTGGTGCAACACCTTAATGATCAAGGGCTTGATCACGAAAAATTAAAACGCACCATTAAAACGGCTATTCGCATGCTGGATAACGTCATTGACATTAATTTCTATCCAGTACCACAAGCACGTAAATCTAATTTAAAACATCGTCCTATCGGAATGGGACTGATGGGCTTCCAAGACGCTTTATATAAATTACGTATTCCATATTCCTCAGATGAGGCTGTTAAATTTGCTGATGAAAGTATGGAAGCAATTAGTTATTACGCCATTATGGCTTCTTCAGAATTAGCAGAAGAACGTGGCAGTTATCAAAGTTATGAAGGTTCTTTATGGAGCAAAAGCATCCTACCTATCGACTCCATCGGTATTTTGCAACAAGCACGTGGCGAATACTTACAACAAAATCGCTCTTCTACTTTGGATTGGGATTTATTAAGAACACGCGTCGCTACCGCGGGAATGCGTAACTCTAACGTTATGGCTATTGCTCCAACAGCAACCATTTCCAATATTTGCGGCGTGGCACAATCGATTGAACCGACTTACCAAAACCTCTATGTGAAATCTAATCTCTCTGGAGAATTTACGGTCGTCAATCCTTACCTTGTGAACGATCTTAAAGCAGCTGGGTTGTGGGATGAAGTCATGATTACCGATCTTAAATATTACGATGGTAGTCTGCAAAAAATTAATCGCATTCCTAACGAACTAAAAGTGCTGTACGCCACCGCATTTGAGATTGATGCGAACTGGCTAGTTGAAGCAGGTTCTAGAAGACAAAAATGGATTGATCAATCACAATCACTTAACATCTATATGGCAAAACCATCTGGTAAAAAACTAGATGCAATCTACACCATGGCCTGGTTATTAGGCTTAAAGACAACTTATTACCTCCGAAGCTTAGGTGCAACTAACGCAGAAAAATCGACTATTTCAGACGGTGCTTTGAATGCAGTCGATATTACTCCGAAAGTTTGTTCCATTGACGATCCTGACTGCGAAGCCTGCCAATAATTGAATAGGAGACAAATATGAGCACATTAAATTGGAATGAGTTTAACCAAACAGAGGTAACTCCTGAGGTCCTAGTTCATAGCGGCATGACCGGATTAGAAAATTTAGAAATGGGCGCTGCTAGAATTCAGGTTGATGAAAAAAAGATCATTAACTGCCGAGCTGACCTAAATCAATTGGTACCTTTTAAATACACTTGGGCTTGGGATAAATATTTAGCGGGTTGCGCTAACCATTGGATGCCCAATGAAATTAATATGACCCCCGACGTCGCCATTTGGAAAAGTTTAGATGGATTGACCGAAGACGAGCGCCTTATTATTAAGCGTAATCTAGGATTTTTCTCGACAGCCGATTCTTTAGTCGCTAACAATTTAGTCTTGGCAGTCTATCGACACATCACTAACCCTGAATGTCGCCAATATTTATTACGTCAAGCTTTCGAAGAAGCTCTTCATACTCACGCTTATCAATATGTCATTGAAAGCCTCGGGCTTGATGAAGCTGAAGTCTTTAATATGTATCGCGAAGTTCCTGCTGTTGCTAAAAAAGCAGCTTGGGCTCTACCTTACACTCAAAGTCTCTGCGATCCTAACTTTCATACTGGCACTCCTGAAAACGATCAACGTCTGCTACGTGACTTAATTGCGTTTTATGTAGTGTTTGAAGGCATTTTCTTCTACGTTGGCTTCACCCAAATTCTTTCAATGGGCCGCCGTAATAAGATGGTTGGTACTTCAGAACAATTCCAATACATCTTGCGGGACGAATCGATGCACATGAACTTCGGTATCGACGTCATCAACCAAATTAAAATCGAAAATCCTCATACTTGGACCGATTCATTTAAACAAGAAATTATCGAAATGATCCGTACTGGTGTCGATCTTGAATATGAATACGCGGTAGACACAATGCCACGAGGTATTCTAGGTATGAACGCAACGATGTTTAAAGAATATCTCCAATACATCGCTAACCGCCGTTGCGCGCAAATTGGATTAGCAGAACAATATCCAGGCGCCGAAAATCCTTTCCCATGGATGAGCGAAATGATGGATCTTAAGAAAGAAAAGAATTTCTTTGAAACTCGCGTTATCGAATATCAAGCTGGCGGCACCCTTAAATGGGATGATGAAGAATAGCCCTAGCTACCCAGTTGATTTCAGGATGATTGAGACAGCGACTACTGCTTGATACGACTGAAATTAATGTCAGACTCTGACAACCTCACAAGAGTGGATGCTTATCCACTCTTCTCCTATTTGACACACTACATCGTTCTGTAGACAATCCACGGAATGACGTTTCACTTGTACCTAAGCTAATCATTTCTTATCCCCTCACCCACTTGTGGGAGAGGGTTAGGGTGAGGGCTTTTCGAGGTTAATTTTATTACTTTGGAAAAAACGATCCCGGTGGTTTGGGTACAGCAGAAGCAGGCTCTTGCGGCTTATTTAAAGAATTATGAACTTCAAGCTGTTCTTTCAAGTAGCGTAGATCTAAAGATTTTATCACTCCAGCAACAATGTTCTGTAATAGGTAAAAAGTCGTCCTAAGGCTCGCAATTAGAGTTGTTATTCGTTCGGGATTTTCCCATGCTGGATTACCTGCCAGGAAGGGAACGAAAATACGGTTACCTGCTACCTCTTCTAATTCGTTATAGCTAGGAGATAAAGTCAGGAAGTGTGTTTTTATATCATTCAAATCCTCAAACCATAATTTAGTTTTTGTACGCATTTCATGAATATGCGACTTAAGATCGGCACCTGAGGTTAGAAGTTTGCTCAAAAATTCAACAAGATCATGGTAGTTTTTACTGAATACATTGAATGTTTCTTTTAGCATTATTGAATGGGGCGATTGCATATTTTACCTCAATTTAAATTTTATAAATAAATTATCTAAAAATTATATTTAAAATTTACCAAAAATACAATGGTTCCTATGTAGCCTGGGTGAAACCCAGGAAACCTAAAATTTAATTTTATTCCATACCTGCCATTCCCTCCCTCTTTGTTCCGCCTTTCCTTGTTCTTGTCATTCCGCTTTTTTTGTTATTCCCGCGCAAGCGCACTAGTGTCCGGAGAATGGGTCTACTCCATCGTTCCCGGTTGCGTTCCCGGTTGCGTTCCCGCTCCCGTTCTCGAATCATATAGGCCATACAGCTCATTGCTTCGGACTATTTCCATGGTGCTTCTAAGTTTTCCTTTCTTGGATTGCATTAATCATCTTAGTGAGGATAGAAATAATTCGATTTAATAGAGCTTGGGCTAGAGCGCAAAGCTATTCTATAAAAATGTGCTGGATGGCCTATAGATTCGGGAACGGGAACGCAACCGGGAACAAGGAGAGATACTTTGATATTCATACGCAATAGGTGGGGAGAGTTAGGGTGTGGACTTTTTGGGGTTAATTGTATTTTTTGGAAAAAACGATCCTGGTGATTTGGGTATAGCAGAAACAGATTCTTGCGGCTTATTTAAAGAATTTTGAATTTCAAGCTGTTCTTTCAAGTAGCTTAGATCTAAAGATTTTATTACTTCAGCAACAACTTGCTGAAATTTGTAAAAAGCTACCCTGAGATTCGAAATTAGAGTTTGTAGCCGTTCTGTTTCATCCCATGGTGCGCTACTTGCTGTCATGAAAGGAAAAAAAATCTTTTCATTTATTATAGTTACTAAAGCAACAAGGTTAGGAGATGGAGATAGGTAGGCTAATTTTATCTGCTCCAAATCATCAAGCCACAAGCTAACTTTCGTACGCATTGTATTAATATGAGAACGAAGAACGGTTGCTGAGACTAAAAGTTCACTCAAATATCTAATAAGCTCATGATGATTTTTGCTAAATTCACTGCAATTTTCTTTTAGCATCATTCCATCAGGTGATTGCATACTTACCTCAATTAATTTTTTTAATTAAATTAGTCGATAACTATACTTAAAAGTAACCACAAAACAAGTGCCATACCTTGATGCAGCACCACTATTTGTTGCAAGTCGCGGGACGACGGGATCAGAACAGTTAAAAAAAAACCCCGCCGAAGCGGGGTTTTTACTGGAGAGCGGGGGGAATTACATCATTCCGCCCATGCCTCCCATTCCGCCCATGCCACCCATGTCAGCTGGCTCTTCCTTCTTAGGAAGTTCAGCGATCATGGCTTCGGTGGTAATCATCAGACCTGCGATCGATGCTGCGTTTTGCAATGCAGTTCGAGTCACTTTAGTTGGATCTAAGATACCCATTTCGATCATGTCACCGAATTCACTGGTCGCTGCATTGTAGCCAAAGTTACCTTTGCCTTCTGCAACCTTCGCTAAAATCACAGACGATTCTTCACCAGCATTGGTCACGATTTGACGCAAAGGAGCTTCCATTGCACGACGTAGGATGCTAATACCACGATTTTGGTCTTCATTTGCACCTTTGAAGTCTTTAAGCGCATCTAGTGCTCTAATAAGAGCCACACCACCGCCAGGAACGACACCTTCTTCAACGGCAGCGCGAGTTGCGTGTAGAGCATCTTCAACACGTGCTTTCTTTTCTTTCATTTCCATTTCAGTAGCCGCACCGACTTTGATCACAGCAACACCACCTGCTAACTTAGCAAGACGTTCCTGTAATTTTTCACGATCATAGTCAGAAGAGCTTACTTCGATTTCTTTACGGATTTGCTCGATTCGTGATTTAATTTCGCTGCTTTCACCGCCGCCATCAATAATGGTGGTGTTTTCTTTGGTAATCACAACGCGCTTAGCAGAACCAAGATCTTGAATAGTAGCGGCTTCTAAGGTTAAGCCAACTTCTTCAGAAATCATCTTAGCACCTGTTAGAACAGCAACATCTTGTAACATTGCTTTACGACGATCACCAAAGCCAGGCGCTTTGACTGCAGCCACTTTAACGATGCCACGAATGTTATTTACCACTAGGGTCGCTAAGGCTTCACCTTCCACATCTTCAGCGATGAGTAATAAAGGTCTACCCGCTTTAGCAATTGATTCCAAGATTGGCAGCATATCGCGAATTGAAGAGACTTTTTTGTCAACTAATAAGATGTATGGAGCTTCAAGTTCCACACTCATGTTTTGTTGGTTGTTGATGAAGTAAGGTGACAAATAGCCACGATCAAACTGCATACCTTCAACCACTTCAAGTTCATTCTCTAAGCCTGAACCATCTTCTACGGTGATAACACCTTCTTTACCAACTTTAGCCATTGCATCGGCGATAATGTCACCAATGGCATCATCAGAATTAGCAGAGATAGTACCTACTTGAGCAATTGACTTGTTATCACTGCAAGGTTTTGAAAGTTTCTTTAATTGCTCTACGACAGCAGCAACAGCTTTATCAATACCACGCTTAAGATCCATAGGATTCATACCAGCGCTAACCGCCTTCATACCTTCTCGTAGAATTTCTTGTGCTAATACGGTAGCGGTGGTTGTACCGTCACCTGCAGCATCAGATGTTTTAGAAGCAACTTCTTTCACCATCTGAGCGCCCATATTTTCAAACTTACGTGGGATCTCGATTTCCTTCGCAACTGAAACACCGTCTTTAGTAATAGTTGGAGCACCAAAAGACCTTTCTAATACGACGTTACGACCTTTAGGACCTAATGTCACTTTGACAGCATTGGCCAGGGTATTCACACCCGCTAAAATGCAATGACGTGCATCTTCTGAAAACTTGACTTCTTTAGCAGCCATTTCTTCACCTCTTAAAAAATATTAAAATTCCATTGAACGATTTATTCAACGACGCCCATGATGTCGTCTTCACGCATCACAATATATTCGCTACCGCTTAGCTTAACTTCAGTACCGGAGTACTTGCCAAACAAGACTTTGTCGCCTTTCTTAACATCGGGAGAGCGACGCTCACCTTTATCACCAAATTTACCTGGACCTACAGCAATGACTTCACCCAAAATAGGTTTTTCTGCTGCGCTATCAGGAATAACAATGCCACCTGGAGAAGTGCGTTCTTCTTCCATACGGCGGATAACAACACGATCATGTAGTGGACGTATATTCATACCCGTTATTTCTCCTTACCAATTTCTGTTGAATTTAATAATCAAAACTACTTAATTAGAGTAATTTTTCGGTTTAGCACTCAGTAGTTCAGAGTGCCAATGATAGTCATATAGGGGCGATAGTCAAGAATTCAAGGGCAAGGGTAAAAAACCAGTCATCGGACGACGTACCGTCGCTTGACATTTGCTAGCTGGAACGGTATCAATAACTGATCATGATCACTTTACAAAACATTACCCTCCGTCGCTCTCAAAAATTATTGCTTGAAGATGTCAATTTAACCTTATTTGCCAGACAAAAAATCGGCCTCATCGGAGAGAATGGCTGCGGTAAAACGTCTTTTTTTGCAATGTTAGAGGGAGACTTAGAAGCTCATCAAGGGGATATCAGCTTTCCTACAAACCTGGAAATCGCCCATGTCGAGCAAGAAATACCTACTTCAAATAAGTCTGCCATCGAATACGTCATTGATGGTGATTATCGTTACCGAGCGCTACAAGAGCGTCTGCAGATAGCCGAGCAAAAAGGCGATCCTCACCTCTTAGCACAATACCATGATGAATTGGCAAACATGGATGGCTATGCGATTGAAGGCCGGGCTGAAAAAATTCTGAAAGGTTTAGGTTTCCAATCTGAAGAATTATCCTATCCAACCATTCATTTCTCTGGTGGCTGGCGGATGCGCTTGAACCTGGCGCAAGCTCTGATAAGTCGTGCTGATCTTTTGCTACTGGACGAACCCACTAACCACTTAGATCTTGATGCTATCGTTTGGCTGGAAAAATGGTTGCAGGGTTATGCGGGCACCCTTTTAGTCATTTCGCATGATCGTGAATTTCTAGATAACACGGTAAGCCATATTCTTAATTTTCAGAATCAAAAATTACAACTTTATAAAGGCAACTATTCCTCATTTGAAAATCAGTTAGCGATGGCACAAACACTGCAGCAAGCGACTTATGAAAAGCAGCAGACCCAGATTGCGCATCTTCAATCTTTTATTGATAGATTTAAAGCCAAAGCCTCCAAAGCACGTCAAGCACAAAGCCGCGTTAAAGCATTAGCAAAAATTCAATTAGTTTCTGCGGTGGAAATACGTTCAACTTTTAAATTTTCATTTAAAACTGCTCGAGAATGCCCAAATCCATTGCTACGAATGTCACAAGCAGATATCGGTTATCATGCAGATCAACCCGTTTTACGAAAAGTCGATCTACAGGTGGTACCCGAAGACCGGATTGGCTTGCTAGGAGTCAACGGAGCAGGAAAATCAACATTCATTAAAGCTATCGCAGGACTGCTCAAACCACTGTCGGGTGAAGTCACTTTGTATAAGGGAATTAGAATCGGATATTTTGCGCAGCATCAGATCGAACACTTAAACATGGAATTGTCACCTTTAGAATCATTGCAGGAAATAGCACCACATAAAAATACCCAGGAATTGCGAAACTATTTGGGCACTTTCAATTTCAGCGGCACAATGGCAACCGACCCTATTGCACACTTTTCTGGCGGTGAAAAAGCAAGACTTGCCTTAGCCTTAATCGTTTGGCAAGCACCAAACTTATTATTGCTGGATGAACCCACCAACCATCTAGACATGAATATGCGTGAAGCATTAATTCTAGCATTACAGGAATATTCAGGTGCTTTAATCTTGGTGTCACATGATCGTCATCTTATCCGAACGACCACCGATGAATTATTACTCGTTGCTGACAATACGGTAAGTCGCTTTGCTGGAGATTTAGATGACTACCGAGAAATGATTTTACAGAAAAAAAACCAAGTTTTGAAAGATAAAAAGCCGAGCAATCCAAATTTAGGACGTGAAAAAAGAAAGTTAGAATCACAATTAACTAGTTTAGAAAAAGAGCTAACGGAATTGCAAAAAAAGAAAGGAAAGCTTGACCAACTTATTACGGAACAAGCCTCAAAAGTGCCACCAGCTCTAGAGTTAATGCAGTCCTACTCAAGTGAATTAGAAATAGTAACCAAGAAACTCAAACAAGTCGAAGAAGAATGGTTAGCACTCTATGAAGAAATGAATACAGAAAATGATTTATAGCCAGCAAATAGGCTATACTTTAATAACTTTGATAGATGGGTAAATAAATGCGTTGTGTTTCGTTCTGTACTGCAATTTCTTATTCATTAAATAAGATCAACAATTATTACAAAGGTAAAAAATATCCTACCAAACTTTCAAGAAACGTCCTCTATGTGGCCATACCAAACAAAGAGGCTGATCTTTTCTTTTTCGCTCATGGCTGCTTTGTCTCATGGAATCTAAAAAGAACAGATGAACTCGCCGTAATTCAAGAGATAAAACGCTGTAGCACTGATCCGCTGGAAAAAATCGAAACTGATTATTTCTCTTTTAGCTATGGCGATGATACTACCTTGGAAACTCATGAACGTTTTAACGCCGATGTGATCACCTTAGAATCGGATAATTATCAGATTAAACTTGCGATTTCTTATGGTTTAGCTGAGTCTATAAAACTCGAGTCTTATGAAGAGATCATTCAAAAGACTATTCAAAAGAACAGCAAGCTTCCTGAAGTCCTTGCGAGAACAGGTAAAATACCTCTTTCTCGTAAAGCGATTTCGCAACGCATGGGTGAAATTTTCATTGAAATGAGCTCGGTGAATCTCAATAGTGGCTATTTAGATGTACCCGAATATTTTTGGCGATATCCAAATTTGGAAAGTTACTATACCCTAACTGAACAATTTTTGGATATTACTAGACGAGTCGAAGCCTTAAACCACCGCCTAGATGTGTTGCATCAATTCTTTGACATGTTGACTGGGCAATTGCAATTTCAACATTCTTCTTTATTAGAAATGATCATTATCTTGCTGATTGCTATTGAAATCATTATTAGTTTAGTTCAATTGTCTGGTCACTTATTTTCATAAAGAATATCCATATCTTCGGCACTTACTACCCCTCGATAACATTTCTTATAAATCTCAATGACATCTTCTGGCTTTTCGATATTCAATTTTTGGCACACTAAGTCTGTCAGCTCAAGAGCAACTTCACGAACGTTCATCTAACTTCCTCATAGGTAAAATTATTAAGGGCCACAGTAAAAGATTCTAGTAAAAGAGTTGAGATTTCTTGTTGCTGTTTCTCTACAAAATACTTTTGATTCACTTCTAATTCGATCCCCGAATAATGTTTGTCTCCGAATTTCTTGCGCAGCATCGTAACAAAACCATCTGACTTACCAAGATAAGGGTAATTATATCGCACTCGAAATTGCTTGGATATCTGGTATATCACTGCCTGCCATTGATGACTAAAATTTTTTTCCTTGCCCCTTTGAGGGTCGTATAATAAGCCAATATCTGTCTTTCTCTCTTTGCCATTAAGCTTTGGGGTGAAGGTATGAACAGATAAATGCAAAACATCTTTGCTGCTGGCAATTAATTGCTCAATCGCGGCTATTACTTCCAGGCGATAAGGGTGATAATAATTGATCATAATTAATTCTTTTTCAGCACCAGGCAAACTTTTCGTATAACGAGAAAATAAGTTTGGATGGCCCACTGAGCGATTAAGCTCAATTAATAATCGACTCACATTAGCATAAAAAAATAAGGGATATTCTTGTGCAAACATTTTTGCTAATTCGTAGGCGCCAATATCCCATCCTTCGTGGGATGACAGAACAGCTCGAGCATTTTTGAAATTTTGTTGATACGCTTCAGGTATCTCATTGCCACCATGTTCACAGGTTAGAATAACAGTTAGCATGGTAGAAATAATCTGCCTTGTTGCAAACAGCTCGCAAGTTCTTGATAGATTCCTCCTACGTTTTTATCAGAAAGATTCCCCTTTAGCGCTTTGACGATGCGCTCAGCTAAGTTGCCATCTCGCAGAATTAAGCTTAGCACTTTGGAAGTATTGTTTGGATCCTGGAACTTAGGACTTAAATCCTCCAACAAATATTGCCATAAATCTTTGGTGGTAATTTTGCGTGCTGGCAAACCAAACAGAGGGGGATATGATTCATCCAGTATCATAGTCTGACTGCCTGTTTTCATCGTATCCAACAATATTTTGTGTAACCGATCTTCGCTCCATTTAATTTGTTCCGAAAATGAAGACCACTTCTCATCAATCAGTGCCTGCAAAACTGTGACGATAGCATCAAGTATAGCTAAATCAGCCTGTGGACACTCCTGGATATCCACCACACGAATTTCAATGGTATTTCGATCGAAAACTGCAATGGCGCCACGAGAATTTAGCCACTCTTCCTGCAGAACATTATGAGGATCGGCCGGTGCAATCTCTTCATACATTGGTTTCAAAATTTTGTCTTGATATTCTTGCTGCGAAAAAACGAGTTCGGGAATCACCAAACCTGTGACTCGAGGATATTTTTGTTGATTTAAACGATAAAACTCTAGCCGCGTATCAAGAAGACCCGTAAGTTGCCGATCAATGATAGGCGTGCTGGCACTTAGTGCTGGGATAATAGGAAGTAACAAACGAATTGCCGTATGTAATTTAGAAAACTCTTCATCGTTGGCAAAGGGCAGATTCAAATGCACACTTTGCAAATTCGACCAGCCATGTCCTTTGCAATCAAAAATCCGATCATAGGTTTCGTAAATAATATTGTAATCATGCGGCCATAGTTTTGCTTCAGAATAAGGATCCATCCACGGATGAGCGCCAGTCGGTAATAATTTCGCACCATGTTTTTCAAGTAGTTCATTTATTTTTTGGATTTCATGCTGAAAATAACAAGAAAGCGGCTGCAAAGTTTTGGCGGGACCATTGGTCTTAAGTTCAATAACATGTAAAACGAGTTCATTTGACCAAGCAATATGTTCAAAAGCTACTTCGTTTTTATATTCTCCTACTACTTCATGAATCAATTGATCAGAGATAGGAAATACCGACAGATTGTCCTTGTTGACAATCATGTATTCTAACTCGACGCCATAAGCTGAAAACAAGGGTAATTTAGGTTTCATCATTTCTTCAAAAATTGTTGGTTCTTTTTCATAACAATATGATCCAAAAAATACTGCATAATTATGAAATAGAGTTTTTCATGAAGTATCAAATCTTCAATACCATAGTCAATACTTGGGTTATCGTTTATTTCAATGACGACGACCCTACCGTCTTGTAACTGTTTTAAATCAACACCATAAAAACCATCACCGATTAAACTTGCAGCTTTTAGTGCTAAGTCGAGAATTTTTTTCGGTACTTTTTTAAGCGGTAAGGTTTCATGCGAACCTTCAACGGATTGTTTACTTGCTTGCCAATTGTAAATCTGCCAATGATTTTTAGCCATATAATATTTACAGGCATACAACGGTTTTTTATCCAAAATACCAATACGCCAATCAAATTCTGTCGGTGCAAATTCTTGAGCAATAATCAATTCAGAGCGATTGATAAAATTATCTAATTCCTCATCTAATTGCTTATCATCCGCAATTTTTATAACGCCTGTTGAGAAATAACCGTCGGGTTGTTTTAACACGCACGGCAAGCCCAGTTGTTCTAACACGAAATTTTTATTGTCTTTATGAACAATCATGGTTTCTGGTGTTGGAATTTTAGATTTTTTCATTAATTCAGCTAAATAAACTTTATTGGCACATTTCAGTATCGATTCTGGATCATCCAACACCACCAAATTTTCTGCCGCTGCGCGTCGTGCAAAGCGATAAGTATGATGATTAATCGAAGTAGTTTCACGAATAAACAAGGCGTCATATTCTGGAATTCGGCCAAAATCATCTTTAGTGATCAGTTTAGACCGAAATCCTAACGTTTCTGCTGCGTCTAAAAATAAGTTAATCGCCTTTTTATTTGAAGGAGGAACTTTTTCGTCAGGATTTACCAGTATTGCTAAATCATAAATCGATTTGGTTCTTTTCAAAGGATAGATTCTTTTTTTTGCAAAGTAAGCTTTAGCAAATTCTACAAAGTATGGTTTATGTCGTTCGGGAACTTCATTAAGAGGTATTGCAGAGATGTTTTGTACCTGCCATTTTTTATTAAAAATAAAATGGACACTGAAAATTGGCAGCTGAAAAAGATTGTAGAGCTGTCGACTTAAATGGTCGTATTGCTTGGCAACATTGTGACCAAAGTACACACTCAAAAAAAATTCTTTCGATTTTAATTTCGAAAAACTCTTTTGGATTAGTTCATCAAGTTCATCAGAAATGACGCGCATTATAGTTTGAGATTTAATATCTTGCATCGTAGTGATGCTTGGAAAAACTCGGTGACCACGGGCTTCAGCTAATAATGAAACATAATATCCTAAACCCTGATAACGATGTGATTTACAAAGATTATATACCCGGACACCTCGCATCTCAGAATATTTACTATCCGTTAAATAACAACGTGAAGTCACCACTTCGACATCAGGAATATCAAAGCTCCAATCAGATATCTGGTTAACTACTACGATACTAATCATATTTGTAATTCACCTTGAGGCGCGATAACCAGCAAATTGGCATCGTAAGTCAAAATCCCTAACATGATTGAATTAATCAATCGCCCAACATTTACAGAGTAATAGTTATCCCCAGATAACAAATTATTAGCATCGGGATCTGCAACTACCACGTGTTTTTTTAAATCATCATAGCCAGCCAAAATTGCAAAATGGCCACTGGGATGTCCTCTTTCATCGTCATAAAAAGTTTCATTATTATGACCAATGTATTCACGTGCACATTGGTATAAGTAGGTTGCACTCAAACCCGTGAGAATGGGGATACCATTATTAAAGTGCCGCTTTAAAAACTGTGGCGTCAAATCTTCAAAACAGATTTCTCCTCCTAAACGCAAAAATTCCAAATACGCACCCGTTGCAAGCTGAAGTTTTTTATCCGGTTTATATTTAACTTGAGCTATTAACTTCGCAGACAAGTCGACATGGGAGTCATAAAACCAAGTTGGATCGAACACATGCAGATTGTAGGTATAAATTTTGGCCTGATAACCACGAAGCAAAGCATGAATAGCTAACATCACTGCTAAGGTGCCACCCGTTTCTAGATAGGACACCTGCGCAATAACCTCTGATAATGAAATATCATCACCATAATAACTATACACTGCATGCAAACTGGTCGGGCCGCAGGTCTCGTCGTCCGGTTGCGATAAGATCTTGATAGGAAGCATTTTTTTGCTAAGTCCTCTTAATTGCAGGCGCCAATTTAATTAGTATAGTAGCTAATCTCCAGAACGTCCTGCCGCGACTTGATCGTGAAACGGAGGGCAAAAACCAAAGTTATTAGCATTTTCTTAAATGTATGTGTTAATATTTCGCTCATCTTGCTGGGCTCACTACAAACTCAGCAGCTGGTAACAATAAAAACCAATAGGGAATCCTCCTTAAGTAAATAAAAATAATAAAAAAATTCCTCCCTACCTGGTTCAATATTAAAAATTTCCTTTAATTATGAATCAATGGAGTTTTGCTGGTGACAAACACAATAGTAAAAATTTTCAAGTTACTAACCCTGTGTGGACTTTTAATCACCTCCATAGCATTTGGAGCAACGCATGAACCCCTGAAAATGGATGAGGGTTTTAAATTTTCGACGAAGGTCAAAGATGCTCAGACCATTATCGCCGAATGGCAGATGGCGCCTGGCTATTTCTTATATCGTAATAAATTTGACATAACCTCTGCCTCTTCTGACGTGAAGCTTGGAGACCCGATTTATCCTAAAGGGGTCATAAAGACTGAGCCGGAGATAGGCACTTTTGAGGTATATAAAGATACGATTCGAATTTCTATTCCTGTTATTAAAGCCAAAGATAACAAAGTGCCATTAACGGTACATTACCAAGGCTGTTCAGAAGAAGGCTTCTGCTATCCTTCAGCTGAAAAAACCGTAACTGTTGACTTGAACAACATTGATAGCTCGCTTGGCGAGTTGACTGAACCTGTCGCAAAAAATCTCGAAAATAATGTCGCCATTGCGCAGATGAAAGAAGCCGCGCCACCTGTTTCTGAACAAGAACAAGCCACAGCATTATTGAGTTCCGGACACTTCTTTACTATCGTGCTGAGCTTCTTAGGTTTTGGGTTATTATTATCATTCACCCCTTGTGTCCTGCCGATGATTCCTATCCTATCTGGAATAATCGTGGGCCAAAACCGTGAAAAACTCACTACCGGCAGGGCTTTTTCCTTATCTCTTATCTACGTACTCAGCATGTCCTTTACTTATGCCATTGCTGGCATCTTAATCGGTTTTGTGGGCGGAAGCGTGCAAGCTGTTTTCCAAAAACCATGGTTATTGATCACCTTTAGCTTATTCTTCGTGGCACTCGCTTTATCCTTTTTTGGGTTCTATGAACTAAAGCTACCTCAGCGTTTACAAAGTTCATTATCTGATATCAGCAGCAAACAACGACGAGGCAGTTACTTAGGTGTTGCAGTGATGGGTATCATTGCCACGCTGGTGGTGTCGCCTTGTGTGACCCCGGCCCTGGTTGGAGCACTCGCCTACATTGGTAAATCAGGTAATGCTGTCCTCGGAGGGACGGCTCTTTTTGCATTAGGTTTTGGTATGGGCTTACCCTTACTTCTCATTGGTACTGCAGGAGGTAAGTTACTTCCCAAAGCAGGCATGTGGATGGATCGTGTCAAATCTGTCTTTGGAATGCTGTTACTTGGCATGGCTATCTGGATACTCGACCGTGTCATTCCAGGTCAAGTGACATTACTGTTGTGGGCATGCCTGTTAATCTTCTGTGCTAGCTATTTAGGTTTATTCTCACCGAGTTCTCACACCGGTGGCTCAAGATTCAATCAAGGTCTTGGTGCAGTTTGTTTTGTCTACGGCGTGTTATTGTTAATTGGTTCTACAATGGGCCACACCAATCCCTTACAACCTTTATTCAGTGTTGCCGAATCTAGCCAAACAGCAACAGCAGCTCCACAAACAGCATTTAAACAGGTGAATGATGCAACCGAGCTGACCAAAGAAATTAGCGCTGCGATCTCTCAAAACAAAATTGTTTTACTCGATTTTTATGCCAACTGGTGTACTTCGTGCAAGTTAATGGAGCATCATACTTTCCATAATCCAGAAGTTGCTAAAGTGCTTGAAAATTTTGTCATGCTAAAAGCTGATGTCACTCAAAATGATAAAGTAGCGAAACACCTTGAAAATAAATATCAGGTGGTGGCACCTCCAACCTTATTGTTCTTCGATGCAAATGGTAAAGAATTAGAAAAATTCCGAATCGTTGGTGAAATGGGTCCGAAAGAATTTTTAGAACATTTACAATCGGTGATTAAGGCGAGTCATTAGCTTTTAATTGTCATTCCCGCGAGAGCGGGAATGACAGCAAGGTTAACTTTGATTACGAAAGATATTCTGCCTAACCACTTCAAACAAACAAATTCCAGTAGCAACCGAAACATTTAAGCTAGACACTGTACCGTGCATTGGAATCTGAATCAGGTAATCGCAATGTTCTTCAGTTAACCTCCTCATACCCTTACCTTCTGAGCCCATAACGATTCCAACCGACCCGCTATATTCAATGTCCGTATAATTGGTCTGCGCCTGATCACTTGTTCCATAGAGCCATACGCCACGCGCCTTCAGAAACTCAAGTGTTCGCGCAAGGTTAGTGACTTGGAAAAAAGGAGTAAAAGATAAAGCACCAGAAGCGACCTTTTCGACTACTGAAGTTAACCCAACTGCCCGATCTTTTGGAGCGATAACCGCATGAACTCCAGCCGCATTGGCGGTACGTAAACAAGCACCCAGGTTATGCGGATCTTGGACCCCATCTAGGATTAATAAAAAAGGCTGAGTAATCGGTTCTAGGTATTCTTCTAAGGAATCGTGAGTTGACAGCTTTTTGATATAAGCCAACACTCCTTGATGATGTCCATTATCTGATAATTTATCTAGGTCTTGACGATTGCTACCTCGAAGTTCTATACCGTTTTTTTCTGCTAAAGCAAGTAGCTGAGTCATCCGTAAATCATGACGCTGTGAATCGACTACTAACAATTCAATACGATTGGGATCTCTTGCAATACAGGCATTAACCGCATGGAACCCAACTATATAATTGGACTGACTCATCTTCTATCCTCAGTGAAAAAATGACATTGTAACTTGCACGAAGCAGACTTCTAACCCTAAAAACAGTATTTCTATTAGCTTTAAAGCGAATACCGCTTTTTAAGCGCTAATTGCTGTGCTACATTTATTTTAAGATTTTTCTCAAAACACCTCTTTTTTAGGGAAGGAAGATAATGAAAAAAGGTTTGCTCAAACAGTTCGCTATTGTAGGTCTGTCTGTTATTTACCTATCGGTGTATGCGGCACCCAAGCCAGATAGCAAAACTAAGGACTCTACTAATCAAGTTAATTCTGCAGCATCTACCAATACGGCACCAGCTGCTACGCCACAATCTATTATCCCTAATGCCCCTACGATCGATGCCAAGGGTTATATCTTGATGGATGCTAACACGGGTGTGGTTTTAGCGGGTAAAGACATAGACACTCAGATGGCTCCAGCAAGCCTAACCAAATTAATGACTTTGTATCAAATCGCTTCTGCTTTACAAGCGAATAGAATTCATTTGACCGATAGAATACCAATTAGTGAAAAGGCTTGGCGAACAGGTGGGTCGAAAATGTTTATTCGGGTGGGGGATCAGGTTCCTTTGTCGGATTTAATTCAAGGCATTGCTGTGGTATCGGGTAACGATGCTTGTGTCGCAGTAGCTGAACAAATAGCCGGCACTGAAGATTCCTTCGCTGAACTCATGAATCACTCAGCCAAACTTTTGGGTATGACAAATACTCACTATACGGACGCAACAGGATTGCCTAATCCACAACACTATACAACACCACGTGACCTTGCCCTTTTAACTAAGGCGATAATCAACCAGTACCCACAATATTATCATTGGTATTCACAAAAAGAATTTTTCTACAACGGCATTCGCCAGCCCAATCGTGACATTTTATTGTGGCGCGATCCATCCATCGAAGGAATGAAAACAGGTCATACCGAAGATGCTGGATATTGCCTAGTTTCGACTGCTTATCGTAATGGTATGCGATTAATTGCTGTCGTGATGGGTTCTTCTTCTACGCGTAATCGAGCAGATGCTAGTCTTGCGCTACTTAACTATGGTTTTAGATTTTATGAAACTAAGAAATTCTTTGCCGCCAATGTGCCTGTTCAAAAAGCACCAGTTTGGTTTGGCAAATCTGATACTGTGTCATTAGGAGTGGCTCAAACTCTCTATATCACCTTACCGCTCGGCCAACCAGAAAAGGTTAAGTCTACAATCACCGTTACTAATAACATCAAAGCGCCTATCGAAAAGAATCAACAACTCGGAACGATTAGCCTAACCTTAAATGATACCAATTTAAGATCAGTGCCGCTGGTCGCATTACAACCTGTTCCGAAGGGTGGTTTTTTCAGTCGTATGAAGGATCATGTGAGCTTCCTTATTCATAAAATGCTTCATCCTTCTTCTGCTTCTTAAAATAATCTGTATCCCCTCTCTCGTAGAGGGGATAACACAAGGTGTTTTATGACCACTGTCTATCTTAATGGCAAGTTCTTACCAAAAGACAACGCATTTATTTCTGTGATGGATCGTGGGTTTTTGTTTGGAGATGGCGTTTATGAAGTTTTACCGGTTTACAACGGCAAACTTTTTCAATTCCAGCAACATATCGAACGACTCAACTCATCATTAGCCGCAATTAAATTGCCACTTCATTTAGATTGCCAAGAATGGCAACAAATACTGACGCAATTGCTGCAATATAATTCAGAATATGGCCCCAACCAGTCAATTTATTTTCAGGTAACTCGTGGTTATAGCCCAGAACGTAATCACGCTTTTCCTGCTACTCTCAATCCAACTTGGTTTGCGATTAGCCAACCACTCAAAACACTAAGCTATGAGGAATTAAAAAAAGGTAAACAAGTCATCACTGCCAAAGATACCCGCTGGCAACTTTGTAATATCAAAGCAACTTCGCTATTGGCTAATGTTTTGCTTTATCAAGACGCCCTAGACCAACAATGTGCAGAAACTATTTTGATTCGTGATGGTTATGCAATAGAAGGTGCTACCAGCAATCTTTTTATTGTTAAAGATGGCGTCATTATTACCGCGTCTTTATCTGCGTGGATTTTAGGAGGTATCACGAGGGATTTAGTGCTCAACCTTGCCAGAGAAAACCACATACCTTGTGAAGAAAGACTCATTTTAGAAAATGAACTGTTTAGTGCTGACGAAGTATGGATTACCAGTAGTACCCGAGAAATCTATCCCATTATTCAAGTGGACAATACCCTTATAAACAAGGGCTTACCGGGCGAATTATGGCATAAAATGATAAATCTATACCATATTTTCATTAAAAATTTATAGCTTGACAGTCAAATCATGTATACTGAGAGAAGGTCTGTAAAAAAAGGCAAACTTATGGAGCAATCTAACGAAACCCTTTTAAATTTTCCGTGTAATTTTCCAATAAAGATTATGGGAAAAGCTAACCAAGACTTCGAGTTACGGATTCTTGGTATAGTGCGTAAACATTCCCCAGATATCGGAGAAGGGGCGGTTAAAATCCGTCACAGCAAGGAAGGTACTTATATGTCAATTACGGTAGTCATACCTGCAAAAAGCAAACAACAAATTGATGATCTTTACCAAGAACTTACTGCTGAAAGAATGGTATTAATGGTTTTGTAGTTAGGACCTGTAAAGAATAGCTTTTCTTTTTAGTTGCCTT
>JAGVJZ010000012.1 GCA_020050845.1 Gammaproteobacteria bacterium | reverse complement strand
TTTGGGTTTTTAAGATCAAAGTTTGGTGCATGAATCGGTTTTAGTTCTTCCATCGTGCCATCTGGACGTTCGATCTTCATCAACAAACGGGGTTGAAAGCGCTTACCATGATTGGCAATGGTGGCAACACCTTGTGCGAGTTGCAATGGCGTGGTCAACATATAACCTTGGCCAATTCCTGCGACTACGGTATCACCCATAAACCATTTGGCATGGAATTTTTTCCGCTTCCATTCCACTGAAGGGACAAGGCCAGACAATTCCTCGTCAACATCAATACCGGTTAACATGCCAAAGCCAAATTTGCGTAAATAAGTGTACATACGATCAACACCAAGTTTTACGGCAAGGCCGTAGAAGAAAACGTCGCATGAAACAGTGATAGCTTTGGGTAGATTGACGACACCATGGCCTTCTTTTTTCCAGTCGCGATAAGCGTGATGAAGTCCAGGTAAAACATAAAATCCTGGATCTCGAATCGCATAACCAAGACCCACTACTCCCGATTCTAATCCAGCGGTTGCTAAAAATGGTTTGATTGTTGAAGCAAAAGGATAAATTCCACGTATGGCCCGATTGTAGAGAGGTTTATCTGGTGAATCTCGTAATTCTTTGTAATGTTTAGGGTCAATACCAATCACAAAGGGATTGGGATCATATCCTGGCATACTGACTAAAGCGAGTACCTCGCCAGTTTGGGGTTTAAGTACGACGACGGCGCCTTTTTCGTTACCCATGATTTTTTCGATGGCTAACTGCAATTTACTGTCAAGCGTGAGGTATAAATTACTGCCTCGAATTGGAGCAAAGTGTTTGATTGTCCTCACATAACGACCATTAGCATCCACTTCAACCTGTTGATAGCCGACTCTGCCATGCAAGTCCTTTTCATAATGCTTTTCGATCCCGAGTTTGCCCATCGAGCTTGAGCCTGCATAATTCGTCTGGTCGATTTCTTTCATTTCTTGTTCGTTAATACGGGCAACATAGCCCAAAGCAGAAACAAATTCTTTGCCGTAAGGATAGTAGCGAAACATCCCCGCGTTCACGGCAACACCGGGGTATTTATACTGATTCACATAAAAGCGTGCGACTTCCTCTTCGGTCAGTTTCAACTTCAAAGGGGATGGTTGAAATGAGCGGTGTTCTCGCAATTCTTTTTTGAAACGTTTCATGTCTTCAGGGGTGATATCAATAATTTGTTTTAACTGCGCAATAGTCTGTTGCAAATTTGGCACGTGGTCTGGTGTCACAACTAAACTATAGACTGGGACGTTCTCGGCAAGTAACACGCCGTTGCGGTCCATAATAAGTCCACGGCTTGGTTCGACAGGAATTAAGCTGAGTTGATTCTGATTGGATAGCGTGATGTAGAGATCATGCTGGTCGACCTGTAAGAAAACTAATCGGCCGACTAAACCTAGACATGCACCGACAATTATAACTACAAGCACGATAACACGACGATTAAAAAGGTGTGTTTCCCGATAGTTATTCTTAATGGTGTCCCGTTTCTTGGCCATACTCAATTTCTATGATAGGGATGATTAGAAATGATCGTAAATGCTCTATATAACTGCTCGGCTAGCATAACTCTGATCAGGGTATGTGGGAAGGTTAATAATGATAAAGACAACTTTTTTTGTGCCTTCGCAAGACAGCTCGACGCTAAGCCTTCTGGCCCTCCGATGAGTAGGCTAATATCTTGATCTTGGTCATGCCATTTTTGTAATTGTGCAGCCAGCTGATGCGTATCCCATTGCTCGCCAGTGACATCCATCGCGATGACATAACTACTTTTAGGAATTGCGGCAAGCATCAGTTCACCTTCCTGAGCAATATGACGCTGGATATCTTTTCCTAGGCGTTTAGCTGTCGCAATCTCGACTAAGTTAAGTTTAAAGTCGATCGGCATTCGCTTGGCATATTCTTGGTAGCCAGTTTCAATCCAATCTGGCATGCGCTTGCCAATGGCAATGATATTAATCACCATCTTCCCTGGCTTTTAAAGTTACGTTCCATAATTTTTCTAAGCTGTAAAACTTTCGAGTTTCAGCCAACATGATATGAATCACCACATCACCAAGATCCACTAATAGCCATTCGCTCTCATCTTCGCCTTCGACCCCTAAAGGCTGTAGACCACTATGTTTAATGTGAGTGACTAAATGCTCGCCAAGCGCCCTGGCATGTCTTTTAGAAGTTGCAGTGCAAATGACCATCCACGAGGTAATGGTGGTCAGTTCATGAACATCAATTGGGGTAATCTCTTCAGCCTTGTTCTCTTCTAGCACCTGGGTGACTAGATTTAATATTTCATTAGTTTGCATTTCTCATCCTTAAAACCGAATCGCAAATCTTAGCCTTTATTTTGTGTTTCGGCAAAAAAAATGACTAAATTACTTTTTGGGAGTGGCCGGATTTTGGTCTTCTGTTTTTGTTTCCGGCTGTTTCAGGTGATCTTCGATTTCTTTGAGTTCGGCTTCATCCCATTTTTTGAAAAAAACGGTATCGCCTTTTTGGGTTTGCCATTCTAATTTCCCAGTTTTTCTAAGAGTCTCCAACAAAAACTGGCAGACCCTATTTACTTGCTCAGGATTACGACTAATAGTGCCACCCACATAGGAAAGAATAACGAGTAATAAGTCCATGGGTAATGTTGACAAAGTAGAACCGGGTCGATTACCCCTAATAACGGTTATTGCTTCTCGGATAAATCTTAAATCTTTGGTTTTCATGTCTTTTGTATTCCGAGCAATGGTTTGCTCTAGTTGTGAGATAACATCCTCACTGATACTGTTCTGAAAAATTGCAATACCGGTTAGATTACTGTGTGACGCAAAGGCCTTTGCACCTTGATCGCTCATTCCCGTATTTCCCAGCCCAATGACTATAAATCGTTGATTACTAGCTAAAGCAATCACTCCTTCATCTTTAATCAGGTTATCATCAAGAAGGAGATGAGTCAGTCTAGTGTGTCCTGCTAGTGCCTTTGCTCCCTTTGGACCGATACAATTTCTACTAAGATTTAGCTTTTTAAGATGTGAATTAGAGGCTAGAGCTATAGCGCCCTCATCAGATAAGTCATTGTTAGCTATCTCTAAGATCGATAAGTGGGTATTAGTAGCCAAATCTTTAGCGCCAGAATCAGTAATTGAATTTTCATTAAGATTAAGATCGTGAATTCTTGTAGCTGCTAAAAGTTTTGCAGAGTCATCTCCCAATTGGTTAAGCGAGAGATCAAGTTCGGTGAGATAAGAATTTGTTTGAAGCGCATCGACCAATAATCTTATATCTCCTACGGTAAGGCCTTTTCTTCTCAAATCTAACTTCTTCAACGATTCATTATTATCTCTAATCTGAGCTAATGTTTTTGCTGGAATTTTCGACATAGATAAGTCGCCTTGCTTTTTAATATTAATATTATAGTAAAAAAGCTTGGATGCGATTGCTAATGATTGCAACCATATAAATGTTTTTCATCGATAAAATCAGCAACATCTTTAGGCACTAGGGTACTAACATCTTTCTGATTTTTGATCGCTTCTCTTACTTGTGTGGCTGAAATTTTGCAGGGTTCGATTTCAAATTTATATACTTGGCCATGAACCGTCTGCAGCAAATCTTGAGGGTCTAAAGTAATTTGATTTTTTAACGACGGGTGGGGCATATTCATGGCAATATTGAGGCGACTAACCACAATAAAATTTGCGTAGTCCAAAAGTTCAGCCCAACTTTTCCATGAAGTAATATTTTCAAAAGCATCTGCGCCTAATAATAAATTCAAGGGTGAATTTGGATAGTCTTGTCGTAATGATTTCAAGGTATCAATCATGTAGGAGGGACCTTTGCGCTCAATTTCGCGTCGATCCATTTCGAACTGCGGGTGTCCTGCCAAGGCTAACTCTAACATAGCAATTCGGTCGGTGACTGAAGCTTGGGTTGGTGGACGATGAACGGGTTGATAGCAGGGGATAAATTTAATTGTCGGAATGCTAAGTTGCTCTGCTACAGAATTTGCGATGTATAAATGGCCATTATGAATGGGATCGAAGGTGCCACCTAGAATTCCGATTGCTGGGTTTATTTTCATATTCTTCACCGAGATATATTTTTATCTACCACATTCGTGCCCGCGCCCGCGTGCGTGCCCGTGCCCGAATTCTTTTTCGGGCACGCACGCGCGGGCACGAAGTGACAAAAGGGAATGCCCTCACGGAACGACATTCAAAAAAGGTCCCAGCCCCCGATCTTCAAAGCGAGCAGCTGTAAATCATCCCAGACATTTCCTTTCGCAACGCCCTTGATTAATTTGTCTATTTTCCCCGCATGTAATAAAGCTTGATGTAGCTGTTCTATGCGATATTTGGAAATATTGTTTTTGATCAAGGCGCTACGTTTGCCCCAGACATTATTACGCTTTAAAATAAAATCCCAGCCATCTTTGTTTTTAAGTCCTTGCAAAACGTTGATTAACACTCGAATTTCTCGAGTCATTGCCCAAAGTACCAAGGTAGCTTCGATGCCTTCTGCTTTAATTTTTTGTAGCACTTGAGTAATGCGTGCTGCATTGCCAGCTAAAATAACCTCGACTAAACCGAAGATGTCATAGCGGGCATGATCGACAATAATATTCTCAAGATCTTGATGAGGTACTTGACCGTTAGGATACAGTAATTTTAATTTCTCAATTTCCTGGGCTGCGGCTATGGCATTGCCTTCGGTCTGATCCATGATGAATTGTACTAAACGAGGATCGGTGCCTAAGTTTTGTTGCTGTAAGCGCTGCTTTAACCACTGTTGAAATGCGGCAGCTTCTAGTGGCCAAATTGTAATGACAGCACCTTGATCATTAATTGCTTGGTACCAACTAGTTTTTTGAGTGGCGCTATCGATTTTGTCGCACAAAATAACTAAAGCATTTTCTTGGTCTAATTTGTAAATGAACGGGGCAATTAATTTTGCAGCACTCGTAGTCGGTTTGTGATGTAAGCGCAGTTCATGCAACGTTTTGTCCCCAAATAACGAAAGGGAACTAACGGCTTCAAACAACACTTCCCAATTAAAATCTTTATTCACTTCATGACGTTGATATTCTAAAAATCCCAATTGTTTTGCTTTTTCAAAGACTAGATCTTTTGCTTCTTGGACAAATAGAGGTTCGTTACCAACAATTAAATAAATCGGTAAGAAATGATTTTTTAAATGGGTGCTAAGTTGTTGAAAAGTTAATTTCATATCACCTAAACATTGCGGGTGCATTTAACATATTAATAATCATATGCGAGGTTTCAACTTGCATGTCATGAATAGAAATTGACAATTGTCCTGTTGACTCTAATGCCGTCCCTGCATTCACAATAATGGTTCGAGTCGCAGTCACAGTTTGTGGTGGAATCATCTGCCGATGTTGGTCATCATAAACCTCAAAAGTGACAGCATAGTAGTAAACATAGATTCGTGCTTGATTGCTACCGCCGATAGTCGGAACGTCATTATAAAGAGCGACGCTCATAATATGTAAGGTTACCGGTGCAGGATTACAGCGCGTGACATTAACACCAATAAGGGTGAGTGAATTACGCAATGTTGTTTCAAAATCCCCATAGGGAGAACCGGAAAGCAGCTGTAAATAATGCAATTGTGGTGGCAGCACATGTTGACCACGAAGATGAAAGCCACAGCCAGCGCTGCTCAAAATAAAAAATATTGCAGTGATTAATCCAATAAAACGAATCAGACGATGTCGCATATTAGAGAACAATATTAATGAGTTTATGAGGCACAATAACGATTTTTTTATGTGGTTTTTCATCAATAAATTTTTGCACGTGTGGGTTAGATAAAGCAAGTGCCGTAATCGTTTCTTTATCGGCATCAATAGGAATATGTATTTCACCACGTAACTTGCCATTCACCTGGACTACCATATTAACGGTATCTGTCTTAAGCGCTCGATTATCGACTTTAGGCCAAGAGGCTTTGAGAATGTCATGGCCGTAATTGAGCTCTCGCCAAAGATGATGCGTTAGATGGGGAATAATGGGTGATAGTAACCTTAATAAAATACTTAATCCTTCATGCAAAATAATTAAATTAGAGTCGTCGTGCTGATTCACATCATTAAGGATATTAAATAATTTCATCCCCGCTGAAACGACGGTATTAAGCTGCAAACGTTCCATGTCAATATTCGCTTGTTTTAAAATGCCATGAATCTGTTTGCGAATATCTTTTTGCGCAGGATTTAGATCGCTAATATCTAGATGCGAATCTCTATAATGAATGACTTTCAGTTTTGGTTTCAGTTGATCAACTAGAACCCACACTCGTCGTATAAAGCGATAAGCCCCTTCAACGCCTTCTTGCGACCATTCTAATGATTGTTCAGGGGGCGCTGCGAAGATGGTAAATAAGCGAACGGTGTCGGCTCCATACTGTTCAATCAGAGCAGTTGGAGAAACAGTATTTCTTTTCGATTTTGACATTTTGGCACCATCTTTGAGGACCATGCCTTGAGTCAGCAAACGCGTAAAAGGTTCTTTCGAATTCACTAGCCCTTCATCGCGAAGCAGCTTATGAATAAAACGAGCGTAAAGAAGATGTAGTATTGCGTGTTCGATGCCGCCAATGTATTGGTCAACGGGGGTCCAGTAACGAGTACGATCGTCTAGCATGGCTTGATGCTGATCGAAACTGCAATAACGTGCATAGTACCAGGATGACTCCATAAAAGTGTCAAAGGTATCTGTTTCGCGTTTTGCAGGTTCTCCGCAATTGGGGCAAGTCGTTTCGTAGAACTGCGGCATTTTCTTTAAAGGTGAACCGGTTCCCTCTGGTACCACATCAAGTGGTAACAGGACAGGTAGATCTTGTTCGGGCACGGGAACTGCACCGCAAGAATCACAGTAAATAATCGGAATTGGAGCTCCCCAGTAACGTTGTCGTGAAATTCCCCAGTCGCGTAAACGATAATGAGTCACTTTTTTGCCAAGAGAAACTTGTTCAAGGTAGTTAGCAATCTCATTAATAGCGGAGTCAGAGGATAGTCCAGTAAATTTTCCAGAATCAATCAACGTTCCATGTTCGACGAAGGCTTCTTTCTCGATCTCCCAATCTTGGTTATCAAATGGCTTAATGACCTGTTTGATAGGTAGGCGATATTTGCTGGCAAATTCATGGTCGCGTTGATCATGTCCAGGCACTGCCATCACAGCTCCTGAACCATAGTCCATCAGGACATAATTGGCGATCCATATTGGTACGGGTTGGTTGGTCAATGGATTAATAGCATGAAAGACCGTCGGTACTCCGAGTTTTTCCATGGTTGCCAGTTCTGCTTCAGCCACTTTGATATTGCGACAACTAGCGATGAACTCTTTAATTTGGTCATTTGACTCTGCAGCTAAGGTCGCTAAGGGATGTTCTGGAGCAATCGCAAGATAAGTGACCCCCATGAGGGTATCCGGACGGGTGGTAAAAATCGTGAGTTTCTCTTCGGATCTTTCTTGGACCTTGAAAGACAATTCTACGCCTTCGGATTTTCCAATCCAGTTGCGCTGCATCGTTTTAACTTGTTCTGGCCAACCCTCAAGTTGATTTAAGTCATTGAGTAATTCTTCGGCATAGGCTGTTATTTTCAAAAACCATTGCGATATTTCTTTGCGTTCAACCAATGCGTCGGAACGCCAGCCCCGACCGTTAATGACTTGTTCATTGGCTAGTACTGTATGATCAACCGGATCCCAATTAACGACAGCATTTTTTTGATACGCTAAGCCTTTCTTATAAAGTTTAATGAATAACCATTGTTCCCATCGGTAATAGTCCGGTTCGCAAGTGGCCAGTTCCCTTTTCCAATCAATGGCATAGCCTAGTTGTTGCAGCTGCGCACGCATTTCCTCAATATTTTTGTAAGTCCACTGCGCGGGAGGCAAGTGATTTTTAATGGCGGCATTTTCGGCAGGTAGACCAAACGCATCCCAACCCATGGGTTGTAATACATTCTTGCCAAGCATCCGTTGGTAGCGCGCAATCACATCACCAATCGTGTAGTTACGCACATGTCCCATGTGCAGTTCCCCACTAGGGTAGGGCAGCATAGAAAGGCAATAAAACTTTTCTGTATTGAGATCTTCTCTAACTTCAAAGGAATGATTCTGACCCCAAAAGCTTTGTGCTTCTTGTTCAATCTGCTTTGGATCATAGTCGTTAGTTGACATAGCTGCTCTTCTAAAAATTAAAAAACAGTACAGAATACCGCACTAATAGAATTTCTCAACCTTTAGAGTATGTTCGTGGGACGGGAAGGTAACTATGGGCTACTAATTGGCTGGGAGTATGTTATTATAAGGTTATTTTAAGAATTCTTTTTAGCACCCCTTGTCAAATTCCTAGTCAGCCCAGGCCTTCTCATCGGATTCGAGTATTGTTCCAGGCTCTTAAGACAAGAGTGGTAAACCCATGAATAATCTCAAGGACTAGAAATGAAAAGTAGCTTGGTGAATAAAAACTACCTTTTTGGGACTAAGATCTCCTTCTTGATGATTAGTTTTATCATCTTGACCATTGCTATTACCGTTCAGCATGATATTTGGCCATTCCTAATGGAAAAACTTCCTATCACGGAACAATATCATTCCTGGTCCTCCTTTGCGATTATTTTTGGTTTAGCCGTGCCTAGTCTCTGGTTATTAAAAGATTGGCAATATAGCAAGATGCGTTACAGTCTGATTTCAATCATCGTAATGTATCTCTTGCAAATAGTAACCGAAGTGACGGTATGCCATTATTTCTTCATTTCAATGGTCGTTCCAACCGCCATCATTTACAGCGGTTATCGGCTGTTGCAGTTCCTTAATTTACAAAGATTAGTTTATAAAACAAATTATCCGACCAAATTTGCAATTTGGAGTAGAAGCGTAATTATTCTCACCAGTCTTTTATATTGGGGTACGAGTTTATTTAGACTTGTTTTTATAACGTTTCCTCAGCTGATTCCTGATTTGTAAAATGTAGCCCCGGGTTCTTAGCTTTAGCTGGAATGACAATTAATGGAATTACTGGTAAACTAATAATATATCTTCAATTTTTATAAGCCTTCATATAACAACAATCAATTTAGTTGGCGCTTTAGTTTTCCCATAAAATTATATGGACTTAAGGGTGATTGTGATGGTCAATATTTTTCTTAAACCAAATATCCATAAGGCAAAATCTTCGAGTTCTAAAACCTATGCGGAGAGTACGCTCTTTACCATTTTACCTAAAGAAGAATTACTGCCTGAAGTGGAAAAAAAGCATTATCTTGATAGTCTGCAAGAAATCGTCAGTCTTCCTGAAGACTATTTTAAAATCATCTATGAAGAATTAATCGATAATTTTGCCTTGTTTGTGCAAGTTTTACCTGAGAGTTATGGTGAAGATTTAGGTGGCTTATTGAACGATGGTTTACGTCGAGGTTTATTAGCCATTCGCATTCTAAAAGAGACGTCAGAATCCGACCGACATCCTTTATTCTTGTTCGCCATTTATAGCATTGCCTTATTGGCAGATTTAGGGCAGGTACTTAATTACCGAATAATGATTTCAGATGAAAAAGGAGCTTTTATTGATGAATGGGTTCCTGCTCTAGGTTATATGCACGAGTTTGGACAATATTATAAAATACGTCCCTATGAAGCCCCTGCAACCTTAGTACGTTCAGTTACCCCTTTATTTGGCCGACAATTGCTTAATGATACTGCCATGACTTGGTTATCTTCCAATAGTCAAATCTTCGATATGTGGTTGGCATTTTTGAACCAGGAAGAATGGTCCGGTGGTTTAGGTAAAATATTAAAAGTTGAGCGCAAAGACTTTGAAAATAAAAAAGAACAAATTGGATTAATCCCCATCGGTATTCCGAGAACTGAGCCCTCGGAAACTGATTTAGCTGAAAAATTTCTAGCTTGGATTAAAAGTGGACTGGCCGATGGCAAAATAAGTTTTAATGAAGTCGACTCAATGGTTCACGTGGTAAGAACACAAGAATCAGATCTGAGTGCCTTTTTACAAGCGCCAGAACTTTTTCAACGATTCACTTATGAATATATGAAAACCCGACGTGATTGGGTGGGTTTGTGTCGAGCCTTCAATCAGCTCGGGCTAACGGATGTCAGTGGTCCTGATCTCAAGATTAAACAATTCTTTGCTGAAGGGGGAGAAGCTAAGTCAGGTAAATTAGGCTTCTTAGGCCAAGAAAAAACAGAATCAGGTAAATACTCTGCTCAAGAAAAAAGTGTTTTATCTACTCGGTTAGTCACCACCTCAAATAGTATCAAAGAAGGAATCGTGGTTAAAAACGCCAAGATGCTATTTGGAAACAAGGTTCAGGCCGCGAGTAAATTCTTAAGAGATATCGAAATGCGTTGGGGTCATGAGAATAGCCTGCCAAAAGCTAAACAACGCGTAGCCCATGCTCCTGAATCAAAAGTAAGCAGCAATCACGACATTTCTCCAAAGAGAAAAAACTAATTATTTCACTGCGGGGCATGGACGACGGGCTCTGCCTCGTGCCAACAGAATTGGTTTAAACAAGACCGCGCCCAATGAGACAACAATCAAACCTAACAAAGGATATAACCGCCAGATCATCCAAGGGGTACTTCCTTGCATAGGATAAACTTCAGCAGTTAATGCCATTTCTTTAAAGGTCGGAATCTCTTTTACAATGTTGCCTCTAGAATCGATCACTGCAGTAATGCCAGTGTTACTGCTGAACAGTAAGTATCTTCCGGTCTCAATTGCTCTCATTTGCGCCATCTGCAAATGTTGCGCTGCCGCAATCGAATGTCCAAACCAACTATCATCAGTAATGGTTAACAAAATTTGCGATTTAGGTAAAAAAGTAAGAAATTCGACGGGATAAGCCACTTCATAACAAATATACGGTGCGACATAAATACCATTAGCTTTGATCGGCTGTTGATCTTGGCTGCCAGGAATAGAATCTGACATTGGAATTTGCATCGCTTTAGCAAAGATACTAAAGAGTGGTCGAAGTGGAATATATTCACCGAAGGGCACTAAATGACGTTTATAATAAATTCCCGAGCCCATCCCCAAAGCAATCATCGCATTGTAGGCGGCCCCCGGTTCCACGACAGGGATTCCTGTGATTAGCGTACTGTGATGTTGTTTGGCTGCGACATCAAGCTGCTCGGTAATCTCTTTGGCCATGCTTAGTGGTAAAGTAATAGCTGCTTCAGGCCAGATAATTAAATCACTCGACCAGTTAGCCTGAGTGTATCTACCATAAAGCCAAAGGCTTTCCTGGATTTGTTCTGGTTGCCATTTTGCTTCTTGCTTGATATTGCCTTGAACCATTGTAATTTTTAAGGCAGGGCCTGAACGTTTGGTCCATTGTGGGAAGGTTAA
>JAGVJZ010000060.1 GCA_020050845.1 Gammaproteobacteria bacterium | reverse complement strand
TTGGCCCAAATCAATACCAAATTCACGAGCAATGCGACGTATAGCCGGACCGGCATGAACTTGAATGGCCTGGGTGCTAGACATAGCAACGCTTGGCGCTGATTCTTTCACAGTTTCCTTCGCAGGAGGCTGCGCGGCTTTAACTTCTGGAGCAACTTCTGGCTTTTTATTTTCTACGGGAGGGGTGGTTTTTGTTTCCTGACCTTTTAAAGTCAAAATCAAGCTTCCTTCAGAAATACGATCACCAATTTTTACTTTAACTTGTTCGATCACTCCTTCGGCAGGTGATGGAATTTCCATGCTGGCTTTATCACTTTCCAGTGTAATTAAGGAATCATCTTTTTTGACATGATCGCCCGGGGATACGAGTATTTCAATCACTTCTACGTTCGAAGCATCCCCAATATTTGGAACTTTTACTTCCTGGATGGCCAAATGTTGATCTCCTTCTGAGCTAGGTAATAATGTTTACTTCTGTTATTAATAGAGTCTTTTCGGTCCCAATTTGACAACTTCCTCAGCTTCTTGAGAGGTTAAGTTTAGGATATTAATATCTGCGCTAAGTGGCTTTTCAAGTTTTTGAATATAAACAACTCTACCATTCCAAATCCATACTACTTGTTGTCCTACCAATGGTTCAGTTGCCACGGCTAGCTTATCTGCCATCCTTGCTTTTAAAGCAAGCATGACACCTGAATGAACTAGATCGACTTGAAAAATTTGAGCTACTTCAACATCATTGTTATTGATATCAATCGTTTGGTTTTGCAACTGAAGATGAAGCCCTGGACTGTGATTAGCAAATGCTTGTGACATTGCCATCGTCAAAATACAAAACCCTATTTTTTTTACCCAATCACAAATCCTCATCTAACATTTCCTCAATGATTTAGGCTGTCATCGGATTAATTTTGTCTGGGTTAATCCCATATTTTTTTCTTGCTTCTTTAATGCTACTCGCTGGTAAAAGACCATCTTTCACCAAAGCCACAATAGCGGTATAGGCAACAAATTGAGCATCAACTTCGAAGAAATAACGCAGTGCTTTTCGCGTGTCACTTCTACCAAAACCATCTGTGCCTAATACGTAATACTCTTGGGGTACAAATTCTCGAATCTGATCGGCATACAATTTAATATAATCGGTCGCAGCTATGACAGGCCCTGACCTATTTTGTAAGCACTGCGTCACATAAGGTATTTTCGGTTTTTGATCTGCATGTAAGGCGTTCTCTCTTACAATATTGAGACCGTCTCTTCGAAGCTCTGTAAAACTTGGCACACTCCAAATATCAGCACTAACTTTAAAGTCTTTCTGCAGTAATTCAGCTGCAGCAATGACTTCCCGCAAAATGGTTCCTGAACCGAGTAGTTGGACTTTACATTTAGCAGCTTCACCTTCCTTAAATAAATACATACCTCTAAGAATGCCCTCGGTCACACCTTCTGGCATTGCTGGGTGATAATAATTTTCGTTCATCAAGGTAATGTAATAAAAAATATCTTCTTGCTTAGCAAACATTCGCTCCATGCCATGTTGAATAATCACAGCAACTTCATAAGCAAACGTTGGGTCATAACTAATGCAATTGGGAATAACACTGGAAAAGATATGGCTATGGCCATCGGTATGTTGCAGGCCTTCACCTGCTAATGTTGTGCGTCCGGCCGTACCCCCTAACAAGAATCCACGTGCTCGCATATCGCCAGCTGCCCAAGCTAAATCACCTACTCGCTGGAAACCAAACATAGAGTAATAAATATAAAATGGGATCATGGGAACCCCATTAGTACTATAAGAAGTTGCAGCAGCCATCCACGAAGCAAAGGCTCCAGCCTCAGTAATGCCTTCTTCTAATAATTGACCATCTTTGGATTCGTGATAATACATAATTTGGTCGCGATCAACAGGGTCATAAAGCTGACCAACCGGAGAATAAATACCTATTTGTCTAAATAAACCTTCCATACCAAAAGTGCGACATTCATCTGGAACAATAGGGACAATTTGTTTGCCAATATGTTTATCCCTTAATAAGGTTGTTAACACCCGCACAAAAGCCATGGTAGTTGAAATCTCTCGATCTCCTGAATCTTTCAGAAGCACGTCAAAAGTTTCTATCGGTGGAATTGGGAGCACGGGTGCTTCTTCAAAGCGCATGGGTAGATAGCCTCCCAACGCTTGTCTTCTTTCATGCAAGAATTTGTATTCAGGACTACCTTCTGCTGGTCTGTAAAAAGGAAGTTTCGCAACTTGATCGGGTGGAATTGGAATAGAGAATCGAGCAGTAAATGCTGCCAAATGTTCTTCGGTCATCTTCTTTTGTTGGTGAGTGATATTCTTCCCTTCACCAGCCGCTCCCATGCCATAACCTTTGATAGTTTTCACCAAAATAACAGTCGGTTGGTCTTTATGTTTAACTGCAGCCGCATAGGCAGAATAAACTTTTTGAGCATCATGGCCACCTCGGTTTAAGTGCCAGATCTCCTCATCAGTCATGTCTTTTACAAGTTCTAATAGTTCTGGGTACTTACCAAAAAAATGTTCCCGTACGTAAGCGCCATCATTCGCCTTATAATTTTGAAATTCACCATCAACGGCTTCATCCATCCGTTTTTGAAGTAAACCGGTCTTATCCTTCGCGAACAAGGCATCCCATCGACCGCCCCAAAGTACTTTGATTACATTCCACCCGGCTCCATGAAACATACTTTCTAATTCTTGAATAATTTTGCCATTGCCACGAACCGGACCATCTAAGCGCTGTAGATTGCAGTTAATCACAAAAATAAGATTATCGAGCTTCTCTCGGCTTGCAACAGTCAGGGCACCTAGCGATTCTGGCTCATCCATTTCACCATCACCACAAAATACCCATACTTTACGATTTTGTTCCTGAAGGAAACTTCTGTTTTCCATGTATTTTAGAAATCTTGCCTGATAGATGCCTTGTAAAGGGCCTAAACCCATTGAGACAGTTGGGAATTGCCAAAATTTTGGCATGAGCCAAGGGTGGGGATAGGATGATAGTCCGTCGTAATGAACCTCTTGGCGAAAGTACTCCAGATTATCGTCATTAAAACGACCTTCCAAATATGCACGAGCATAGATACCTGGCGCAGAATGCCCTTGTATATAAAGTAAATCGCCTAAATTTTGTTCACTCCTACCTTTAAAAAAATAGTTAAATCCTATTTCGTACAACATGGCTGCCGAACCATAGGTAGCAATATGACCTCCCAGTTCAGGCGCTTTCTTTCCCCCTTTGAGGACCATTGCAACCGCATTCCAACGAATATAAGAAATGATTCTGGCTGCTATATCACTGCCATGTGGCAATTTTTCTTCAAGTTCAACGGGTATGGTGTTGCGGTAAGGCGTGGTTAATTGAAGACTCGCTTGGTGATCACGCTGCTTTAAACGATGATAGAGGTGCTGTAACAGAAATTTGGCTCGGTCTGAGCCTTCGAAATCTATTACAGAATCAAGCGCGGACACCCATTCTTGAGTTTCACTGGCATCCACATCTTCTAATTTTTTTTTTATATCTGTCATGAACAACACCTTGGGG
>JAGVJZ010000018.1 GCA_020050845.1 Gammaproteobacteria bacterium | reverse complement strand
TAGCTGATGACATTATTTATAACAATGGTGATTTGCAGCAGTTAGCTGAACAGGTTAGTAAATTGCATGATCTGTATTTGGAGATATCGAAGAGTTGAGGTTGAGGCCGGGTCGTAACTTTTGTTCTGGACAATCCGTCGTCCCTCGCCGCTAAGAACTTACAGAATGCAAGGGACTAGTAAGCGAGGGATCTAGCACCAATCTTATCGAAGTCGATATTCGTAATGACACTTCAGATTTAGGATCTGGATCCTTGGCTGGATAATTCAGCGTTTTTGCTTAGCACTGTGCTGCCAAGGACGACGACTCTTAGCCTTATATGAAACAGGTCGCGGGACGACGGATTTTTGTTTAGCACCAGGATTAACGAAATTTGTATCCGCGCAAAAGCACCCTAGGTGTGAAGAGCTGTAATCTAACAAATTGTTTGCTACTATGTGCTTTCCTGGCACCTATTGAAATAGGGAGTTGCGAGAAGTGCTGTTTATCAACGCTTTAGGAGAAATTATAATGAATAACAAGAAGAAATCTTTCCTAGCACCTCTGTTTATTTTCCTTTCATTATTTTTAGCAGGATGTGCTACCCCAAGTGACAATGCTCTGGTTGCAGGTGGTCTTATTGGCGGTGTTGCCGGTAATGTGGTGACTGGAGGCAGTGCAGTTGGCACTATCGCTGGCGCTGTGGGTGGTGCACTAATAGGACAAGATCAAGCACGAAGAAATTGTCGTCGTTGTTACTACTACTAAGCATTTAAGCTTTGGGCCTGCTTTGGTAGGCCCTCTTTTTCCTGGTCATTGCAAGGACTGTACTATGGCTGAAAAACCAATTTTTAATTATTCTTTACTCTTTCTCGTTATTGTCATTTGGGCGGTTGCTTGGCCGGTGAGTAAACTTGGTTTGCTTGATATGCCGCCTATTTGGTATACGGCATTACGCCTTGCTATTGGCTTTGTGATTATGTTTGCTATTTTGCTTTTCCAAAAGAAAATTAAACTACCAACACGCAAAGATTTTCCTCTTATTTTAAGTATTGGCTTACTTCAGATGGCCTGCTTTTTGATACTGATCAATGGCGGATTAATGTTTGTTGATGCTGGGCGATCCGCGATTTTGGTTTATTCGACTCCCTTTTTAGTGACTCCAATTGCAGTCATGTTTTTTGACGAAAAATTAACTTTCATGAAATTAATAGGGCTGACTTTTGGCTTGGTGGGTTTGCTTATCTTATTTAATCCTGCAAGTTTTGATTGGCACAATGCCCATACTGTCGTGGGAAATAGCATGTTAATCTTAGCGGCAGCTTGCTGGGCGATTGCGATGTTACACACTCGTTATGGTACCTGGCATACACCTTCGATCATGCTCGTACCTTGGCAACTTCTGATCGCATTCCTTTCGGTAATATTAGCGGCCTTTATCATTGAACCCCATCCAACGATTGCCTGGACTGGTCGGCTTTGGTGGACAGCTATTTATAATGGGGCACTCGCAACGGGGATCGCCTATGCTGCAATTATTAACGTTAGCAAAAACTTGCCAGTGATTAGCACCTCATTGTTGCTACTGGGTGTTCCAATATTAGGCTTACTACTTTCTTCCTGGTGGCTCGGGGAGCAAATTACTTTTAGTATCGTTATGGCGATGCTGTTCATTCTCTCTGGATTGGCTACCATGGCGATAGAGAGGCCAAAGCAAGTTGCAGAATGATTAAGGTTTTTTTTTCAATTACATTCGTGCCCACGTGCATACCTATGCTCGAAAAAAGAATTCGGGCACGGGGCACATATTTAGAGACGAGCGAAAACCATTGGTTATATAACTATTTTTGGATAGATTTTAGAAAATCAGTTATTATTAAAAAATTATTTTTAAAAATAACCAGGTTTGAGTTATGCAAGGCGACATTATAGTTTACGAACAACCACTGAATGAACATATTCGGGTTTGTCTTCGCTTGGAACATCTTTTTGATCAAGTACTTATCAATATTGATAGTACCAGTGAATGGGCAAGTCGTACCGCGATCCTCTCCATACTTGAAACTGTGAATGTCATTGATCGGCCTGACCTCAAAACAAAACTCACCAAAGCATTAACACAACATGCTAGCACACTCAGTCAATTGGAAATTTTACCGCAAGTTGATAGTAGCAAACTGCGGTCAGTACTCGGTGAATTAGATCGACTTATTGATCAACTCTATGCGACCCAGGGAAAGATTGGGCAAGTGTTGCGTACCAATGAATTTCTCAATAATGTACGTCAGCATCTGTATAATCCAGGTGGTGCCGTGAATTTTAGTAATCCCGCGTTGCAACTATGGCTTCATAGTCCTTCGGTAAATCGTATCGAAGACTTACAAACTTGGTTTAAAGAATTTGATCAGATACGAGATGTGGTTGGCCTATTGCTCCGTTTGACTCGTGAAAGTAGCGTACCTATCGAAAAATACGCTGATAATGGTTTTTACCAGCAAGCATTGGATCCTAACGTCTCTTGTGAATTGGTGAGAGTCGCTGTACCAATTCAAGCAAAATTATATCCTGAAATTAGTGTCGGACGTCATAGATTATCCGTCCGCTTTTTAGAGCCCAACTGTCATGAACAAGGGCGGTCAAAACAAGCTAATTCCAATATTAAATTCAAACTCACTTGTTGTGTGCTGTGATGTACGAAAGTCCTCCTAAGAAAATCAGTTGTCCAACTTGCTCCAAAGAAACTCAATGGGACCCAGCAAATGCTTTCCGGCCATTTTGTTCGGATCGCTGCCGCACGATTGATTTGGGTGGTTGGTTCTTAGAGCAAAATGCCATTCCCTGCGAACCAGATACTTCTGAACTAGACGCATAAGTAAGCTGCACCCCGGCTCTTTGACAAGCCGGTGACAATCCCTTAGAAGTTAATAATACCCGTACCTGCTGTCGCAGTTGGCGTCGTCGTGTTCGTGCCCAAATTAACTCCCAGTACTTCAGCGTTCACAGTAAGTATACTGGTAAAGAAATTAATAATAGTGTTATTACCCGCAAACAATCCTAAGGCTTCATTGATACTCGTAGCATCATTATTTCCGACAATTCTTGCTAATACATCCAATCTAGAGTTAGAGACATTCACTAAATCATCAACAAAGTTAATAGTACTCGCGAATATCTGTCTTGTGCCGATACCAATAGCTTCATTACGGCTAAAGTTCGATAAACTACCATTAACAGTAGCATTACTTTGCGCCGTCACTTGTGACCAGGTGACGGTATTTTGGTTAAACAAGCCAATAGCTTGCGCGCCACCACCGAAGGGTGGATTAGCTCCATTAACACCATTCGCGCCTCCAATTGTCCCCATGACGACGCTAGCATTAGCTGAAAAAGTAGTTAAGTTGGTATCAACTAGCGCGTTGGCCAGTAGCGTATCAGCGCTGAAGTTCAACGTGTTACCGATGAAATTACCTTGCGCGAATGCATTACCACCTTCGCCCGGAGCAGAAATAGTGGTGTTGTTGCTAGCAATACCCCCGGCACCACCATTCGGTGCTGCTCCTGCGGTACCGTTGGTTGCAGTGTTGCTAAAGAGGCCAAAAAGACCTCCATCACCTGCTATGCCACCGAGACCACCAAAACTTCCAACTGTAATTGCTGTGTTGAACGCAAATGAGGTTGGACCGGTCAGGGTACTCGCATGCGCACTAGCCTCAAGGGTGCTACCAGATAGCGTCACCGTGTTATTCAAGAACTCAGCAAATGCTGTCGTCGAACCCCCATCCCCTGAGCTCACTGCAGTAGCATTGATAGCCGCTGATCCTCCATTGCCTCCTTGGCCACCTATTAGACCAGCGCCCCCATTACCACCGATTGCGCTTGTTGTAGAATCAGCACCAACTCCCCCGTCACCCGCAATACCGCCAATACCACCCATGCTACCCAAACCAACAGCGACATTGAGTGAATCTGAAACTGTACCGCCTACCGTACTATCGACAGTGGTCGTGCTAATAATGCTCAATACATTGCTATCAAATGAGCTAAATGCCAGCGCTGGCCCGCCGATACCACCTGCTCCAGTGAAAAGACTTGCTATAGTCGCATCGCCGCCATTACCACCTTGATTACCAGCAGCGACTGCCGCACCACCATTACCGCCGGTTACAGATACGGTCAGGTCTCCTCCCATACCGCCATCACCACCACTCAGGCCTTTGCCAGCTATCGCACCGAAGCCAACAGCCGTATTTAGAGAGAAGTTGGCGATAGAATTAGTTGTATTAGCTGTCACGTTCAATGCCGAAGTGAAGGTAACATTATTGTCAGTGAAATCAGCTGAGGCTGAAGCGCCTAGACTATTACCGCCACTTCCTGGAGCCAGACCCGTTACGGTAATAGAACCACCATTACCACCCGTCGCGTTATTACTACCCGTACCACCATTTCCAGCCAATCCAGTGAATTGGATTGCGCCTGCATCTCCACCTTGCTGACCGAACCCACCAATCCCCGCGATAGAACCTACACCAAGACTGGCATTGATCCCGTTATTAACACTATTAGTAGTCGCCAGGACATTAAGTGGTGAAAGGTTTACGAGTAAAGTATTGCTGTCAAAAGAACCTATGGCAGCAGCTCGAGCACCATCGCCACCACTACCTGAAATTAAAGATAGAGCTGCAGTGCCACCATTGCCACCTATACCACCCAAATTGCCATTGCCACCATTACCAGTCGTAACATCAAAAACGTTTGAACCGCCAAAACCTCCGTTACCGCTGGTGCCAGCTCCACCACCAATAATTCCAATGCCTGTAGCTAAATTTGAGGAAGCGGAAGCAATGCTACCTTGTATACGTCCAGTGACTGAGATTGGGCTTCCTGAAATGGAGAGATTGTTATTTAAGAAATTGCTAAAAACACTAATGTCACCTGCATCACCGCCGTTGCCTAAATTGATATCAACGGTTGCATTACCACCAGAAGCGCCAAGGAAGCTATCACCCAAACCACCAGAACCTGTCATCAATGATGATCCCGAAAAGATTGAACCACCATTACCGCCATTACTAGTATTCGCTGATATTGTTTTACCAGCAAAGCCGCCAATTCCAAACGCTGCATTTGTAGAGTTAGTCGCAATAGTAGTTATTATTTCTGCTGTACTAGAGAAGGAATTATTTGAGGCTATGATGCCGTTATTTAAAAATTCACCCCTGGTAGTACTGTTTCCTCCTTGCCCCGCATCATTCAGAGTGATACCAGTTGTAAGCGCTCCGCCATCACCACTATTAGCTGTCGTTCCCGCTCCTCCGGCGCTAAAGCTCCCTATTAGGCTACCGCCGGAACCTCCACCGCCCAACAGTCCAGACGCACTATTTCCTCCAACACTGCCCATCACTCCTGCAACATTAATAGCGGAAGTAGCGAGACTATTGGCTTGAGAAAGTGAAGTTAGACTGTCTTGTGATAACGTAACGATATTATTGTTAAAACTTGCTAGAAGAGCTCCATCGCCACCATTACCACCAAAACCTACTTCTAATGTGCTTAGTATTGAGCCGCCATCACCACCGAACCCTGTTGTACCGCTTGCTCCCTGACCGCTTGACATAATAATGAAAGCTTCGCCGCTATTTGCTCCTGAGGAGGAGAAACCTCCTTGACCGCCTATACTTCCAATGTTTACGGCTGAATTAACTGAAAAAAGAACTGATGACCCTACTAAAGCGTTCGCGACGAGACTAGATGTAGTTAGATCCAAAATATTTTGTCCAAATATACTTTGAGTGTTTGCAGAACCACCGTTGCCACCATTGCCAGAAGTCTGTGTAATCTGTGCTGATCCAGCAGAGCCGCTGGCAGCATTAGCGGATGAAGAAGCCCCGCCATTCCCCATCGTTGCATCAAGAATCAGAGCACCCGATGTTCCACCCGCTCCAGCTGTAGTATCACGTCCAGCAAGAGTACCAACGTCTATAGCTGAATTGACACCACCATTGGAGACCGATTGAGCAGTATGAGCTGCAGCAACAATTGTCGATTTCTGTATAGTGAATGTATTACCTGTGAAAGTAGCAGTAGTCGCAGCACTGCCACCATTGCCGCCATTACCTGAAATTAAAGAAGCTGTGCCATTACCGCCATTACCTCCGGTTGCACTTTCTTCGCCAGTAGCATCGCCACCATCGCCTGTATTAATGGTTAAGTTTGTGATAGCACCATTACCCCCCGAATCGCCGGCGGTTGAGATGCCCCCTATCGCTCCAATACCAATGGCTCCATTAAGACTGTCATCTAGATTCAATGAATTGACTGTGGCATTCAATGCCGTTTCTGTTACTTTAAAAATATTATTGAGGAAATTTCCGGTCACATTAGCGCTACCACCAATACCGCCATTACCGCCAGTTAGCGTCATAGTGGCATCACCACCATTACCACCGACACCACTATCACCATTACCACCAGCGCCGGTCAACAAAGTTCCGGTAACTGCGCCACCAATGCCTCCAGTGCCACCTAAGCTACTATTGCCAGCAATTATACCTAAAGTGACCGCTACATTTGCCGCATGTAGAGCTTGAGCTCCCCCAACTTGGCTTAAAGCGGTAATAGACCCACCTTGGACAGTAAAATTATTAGCATTAAACTCAGCACTGGCATTGGCATCACCACCATTACCGCCATTACCTGTGGTGACTGTCAGAGTCGCAGAGCCGCCATTACCTCCAGTGCCGCCATTAATACCATCGCCACCAGTTCCTGCTACGGTATTATTACCAGTGCTGTTACCGCCAGAGGCTCCGTCTCCGGCAACACCTCCGCGCCCACCAATCGCTCCAATGCCAACAGCAGCATTCAATCCGAAAATTTCGTTGCTACCTGACACGCCCGCAGATCCAATGACATCGGTATCGTTGATCGTAAAAATATTTCTATCGAAAGTATCTAATACATTGGCCGAAACGCCATTTGTACCACTAGCCGTGCTTACTATGGAGAAGCCATCAACACCGGCACTGCCTTGCCCACCAATACCATCACCTCCAGCGCTTCCGAATACAAAACTACCTGGGACCGAAGTTCCTGGAGTTCCCGAAGTGCCCGTTCCAGCTATGCCACCTATTGCACCGATCCCAGCACCTGCATTTAAGCCCCCTGAGATCGAGCCATTTACAATGGCATTACCTTCAATGGTACTGGTTTCGATCGCCACACCACTACCATTAGCATGGATACCAATGGCAATATTGAACTCTCCTACGCCTAATGTACCGGTAAAAGTAGAGCTGGCACGCACTAAGGAATTACAAATGAAATTATCCGGTGCATTTAGCATATCAATGGCCACTACTCGACCAGCACCATCTGTGTTTATCAAACTATTGATCAGTTGCATTGAGTTCAAAGAATTATGACCAGTGAAGATTAAACCACCCAAAAGAATGGGTCTTTGATCTCCAACAGCCGAAAATCTAAAATCTGTACTTCTTCCAAAGAGTGACTGGTCATCATGCAATGTCACAACTTGGTTAGGAGCTGAAGGACCCGCAACAGTGTAAGTTCCGGTCGCAAAATAAAAATTACCATCTCCAGTTTGAGCAAAGACACTATCAAGTGTCGCTTGGCTAAATTGAGTAGGTGCAAAAGGATTTTCAAATGTGCCAGCACTAGAAATACCTAATGTAGCTGTACCTGTTGGACTGAAAAAGAAAATATTATCTCGGATAGCGACTAAGCCATCTTTTTTGCGTCGTGAAATAATTGGAATCCCATTGCCCCGGCCAACCGTGCCAAGGTTACGCATCACAGGATCTTCAAGATGCGATGTAATTGCATAAGGATTAGGATGTCTTGGACCTCCTATGGTGAATTGCAAACCGGCGACGATACGACCACGTTGTTGATTGTCGTAACTGCTTTCTGCAGTCAATAAAATTTGGGGAGTTAAAGGTAAACCAATACGACCTTCTATGCCTTTAATATCACTGAAGTCCTGTAGATGAAAATAATAGCCACCTGCATGTATTTGCAAGTTGTTAACACGAGTGAACGTATAGCCAATTTCACCATCAAACCCCGGTCCCACTTGTTCTAGATCTACAAATTGCTGACTAAATTCTGTATGGCCATGGAACTCGATAAATTCATTGCCCGAGTTCAGCCCACAGCTATCCACCACAGGAATTATAAACGGTCCGTTTTTCTTGGTTTTAGCGCCAACAGGAAAATAGCCATTGAGACGAGCATCCCATTGTTGAGAAATGACTTCAACACCAGGACTGATGACACCAAAAGTATTATCGTGTTTGGAGCGATTCACATCATAAAATAGATACGCTCCCCAAATTTTAGTCGGATCATAGATACGACGAAAACCGACACCACCACCAGCATACCAAGCACCAAACTCACCGTACTCACCTTGAATATCGCCAAACGTCAGCGAGCAAGGACCATGCCAAAAAGGATATAGGAAATCTCCTCGAGCTAATGGGTCAGCGCCAGCCAAACCTGTAGCAATGAATCGAGGTGTAAGGAAAGGACCATCATAGAGGATAGGCGGGAAAGGGAGTTGAGTAGCATAGGAGCTGGTAATAGAACCCAGTAAAATGCTAGAAAGTAGCAGGTTAAGCTTCTTCATGAAGGACTTCCTTGTCAGCTATGAACTATTAAGCTATTTATCCGAACTGTAACAAATAGGTATGTGCCGTGAAAGCCCGGAGGCGGATTTTTTCCCTTCTCCCACTTATGGGAGAAGGTGGCCGAAGGGCCGGATGAGGGCCCTCACCCTAACCCTCTCCCACAAGTGGGAGAGGGGAAAAAACACTTAAAATAACAGGGCTAACCATTCCATAAACTTTTAATAGCGGCTATTCCTTGGGCGCCTAGTTCTTTAGCCTTAGGGATATCCTTCGTCGACATACCACCTAACGCATAGACTGGTAAATTCGATATAGAAACTAACTCTTCAAAATGCTTCCAACCTATATTATTAACTGGGCTGATCGTAATGAAATCGACTCCAATACGCTGCGCTTGTTGGACTTGCTCGATACTATGACAAGATGCGCTTAGCCACTTAGCATTGATTTTTGGTCGATGTTTGAGTTCCATTAACTGCTTACTTTGAAGGTGTAGGCCATCACAATCGATTTCTTTTACAACGCTAAGATCATCGTTATTCAGCATCAAAGAAACTTCATAATTTCGACAGACTAAAGACACTGCCACCGCTAATTTAAGGTAATCTTCTATAGCAAGTTGTTTGCTGCGGAGCTGGATGAGCTTAATGTTGGTACGTGCTAACAACTGTTCCAAATGAAGCAAAAATTCATCGCTTTTTTGACATTCTGGCGTAATTAAATAGGTATCCGGTAATTGGGTCGCAATCACGATTGCACGGTTAGCAGGTAGCATGTTGACATCTTTTAACGCAGCAGGGAGACACCAGCATATTTCCTGTCCTTCAAGACCCTGGGCATTGCCAGTATAGCTATCCACTATCCATGCATTTAACCGAACAGTTCGCTCTGGATAAGTGTATGAAAAATTAATTAATCGGGTGCATTTTTCAACGACGATCCCGACTTCTTCTAATAATTCTCGTTTGAGGGCAGCTTGCGAATCTTCTTCCGGCTCAATCTTTCCGCCAGGAAATTCCCAGAAACCACCACCCATCCAGTGAGCAGGCCGTTTTGCGATTAAAAGTTGGCCGTGACTGTTGGCAACAATACCTACAGAAACGTCGATGTCTTTGTACTTATCAGATTTAGCTGAGTTGTCCATGACATTGTTTGTATTTACGTCCAGATCCACAGGGGCACGGCTCGTTACGTCCTATTTTAGGGTTAGGACGAGTAAAGGTTTCTACAACTTCTAATTCAGCATTGTCATCATCCGCTAAAGCCGCTGAAGTGGTGGTTGACGCCGCCATAACAGCATGTCTTAGTTCAAGATTATCTAAATTACTTTGCTGGCGACGCATTTCTTCAATGGCCATCGCTTCTTGTTCATTATGAATATTAATGGTGCACAAAGTGCTCACGACAATGTATTTAATGCTATCTAACATCTGGCCGAACATTTCAAAACATTCACGTTTGTATTCTTGTGATGGATTTTTTTGGGCATAACCGCGCAGATGTATACCTTGTCGCAATAAATCCATCGCAGAAAGATGCTCTTTCCAATGTGAATCTAATGTCTGCAACATCACAGATTTTTCTAATTGTCGCAATACAATGGGACCAAGCTGATCTTCTTTGTGTTTATAAAAGTTCTGAACCTCTGCCACAATCCGTTCGCGCACAGTTTCTTCATAAAGATTTTCTTCTTTATCTAACCATTCTTTGACTGGAACTTTGACTGCGAAATCTTTGGCTAATCGATCTTCTAAACCTGGAACATCCCATTGTTCTTCCAAACTCTGAGGAGGGATGTACTCGTCCACAGCACTGACCACTGCATCTTCTAAAAGCGCACTGACTGTATCTTTAATATCTTCTGCTGACATTAATTCGAAGCGTTGTTGATAAATAAGTTTACGCTGATCATTGGCAACGTCATCAAACTGCAACAACTGCTTACGCATATCAAAGTTGTGTCCTTCAACCTTACGTTGTGCATTCTCAATGGCCCTTGAAACTAAGGGGGACTCTATCGGTTGATCTTCTTGCATACCTAATTTGCGCATGATGGCGCCAAATTTATCGGAGGCAAAAATACGCATCAAGTTATCTTCAAGTGATAAATAGAATTGTGAAGAACCCGGGTCACCTTGTCGACCAGCCCGACCTCGTAATTGATTATCAATTCGTCTAGATTCATGGCGTTCTGTCCCAAGCATATGCAAACCACCCGCCTTAACCACTTGTTCGTGGCGTAATTTCCAATCGGCGCGTAGTTTTTCAACATCTTCTGCAGTAGGATTATTCAGTTCGGCAATTTCAGCCTCTAAATTACCACCTAATACGATGTCAGTTCCGCGACCAGCCATATTGGTTGCAATGGTAACAGTACCGGGCCTACCCGCTTGAGCGATGATTTTTGCTTCTTTCTCATGGAACTTCGCATTTAAAACTTGATGTGGCACTTTCTGTTTATTAAGCAGTGATGACAAATACTCTGAGGTTTCTATTGAGGCTGTACCCACTAAAACTGGCTGACCAGCTTCATGCTTCTTTTTAATGTGCTCGATAATGGCATTAAACTTACCACTACCCGTGAGATAAACTTGATCACTAGCATCCTGGCGAACAATCGTTTTATTAGTTGGAATAACAATAACTTCTAGACCATAGATTTGTTGAAATTCATAAGCTTCGGTATCGGCGGTACCTGTCATACCGGCCAGCTTAGAGTAAAGACGGAAGTAATTCTGGAAGGTAATAGTTGCTAAGGTTTGATTTTCATCTTCAATTTTCACGCCTTCTTTGGCTTCGACTGCTTGATGCAAGCCGTCCGACCAGCGACGACCGTGCATGAGACGACCGGTATGTTCGTCTACAATTACAACTTTGCCATCTTTCACGATGTATTCCACGTCACGGTGGTAAAGTACTTTGGCACGCAAAGCGGCATTCAGGTGATGTAACAACATGACATTACTAGCGCTATACAAACTTTCGCCAGCTTTTAATAACCCTGCCTCAGAGAAAATACGTTCTACGTTTTGATGTCCTTCCTCTGATAAATAAACTTGTTTGACTTTTTCATCGATTGAAAAGTCACCAGGACCCTCTTTTTCTTCTTGTTGCTTCAAAAGCGGCAGCAATTTGTTGATACGGCTATAGAGTTCTGAACTTTCTTCTGCGGGGCCTGAAATAATCAACGGCGTACGAGCTTCGTCGATCAAAATAGAATCTACCTCATCCACAATTGCAAAAGCTAATTCGCGTTGAACTCGAGTATCAAGGCTAAATGCCATGTTATCTCTCAGATAATCAAATCCAAATTCATTATTGGTTCCGAAGGTAATATCAGCAGTATAGGCAACCTTTTTTTCTTCATAGCCCATATTGGTCAGATTGACCCCAACTTCTAAACCTAAGAAGCGATAAATAGGACCCATCCACTCTGAGTCTCGATTAGCAAGGTAATCATTAACCGTCACGATGTGGACACCTTTACCTGTTAAGGCATTAAGGTAGGCAGGCAAGGTTGCCACTAAGGTTTTACCTTCACCAGTACGCATCTCGGCGATCTTACCTTCATGAAGGACCATACCGCCAATTAATTGGACATCAAAATGACGCATTTTAAGGGTTCGAACACCCGCTTCTCGTACGGCAGCAAATGCCTCTGGTAAGAGCTGATCTAAGGTTTCACCGGCTTGAAAACGTTTCTTAAACTCATCGGTTTTAGCACGGAGCTGTTCATCGCTTAAGGCTTGATAAGAGGGCTCTAATTCATTGATAACAGCGACGGTTTTACTCATTCGTTTAACTTGTCGCTGATTGCGGGTTCCAAAGATTTTACTTAATAATTTACTAATCATATTCACTTCTTCAGAGTTGTGTTTGTATCGTAGCTTGGGTGGAGCCAAGGTCACGTAAAAATTGCCATAGCATAACGGATCAGTACTCTTTATGCCACTTTATCTTAGGAATTGCAGCTGTTTCAATACAGTATCGAGCTTGCAAGTCGCTATTCTAATTAGATATTATCGAACCATTGAATTTTCAATATCTAGGCAACAATGAAAACACTTTCCGACCTATTATCTTCCTCTCCTTTACAGGCTTATCAGGTCAAACATAGGCAAATGACAAAATTAGCCACTGTTTTTACGGCTCTCGTTTCTGAAGAATGGCGAAAAAATTGCCAGGTTGCGAACTTTGAAAATGGTCAGCTGACCTTAGTGGTCAATAATTCAGGGTGGGCAACTAAGGTTCATTATGCAACGCCTGAGCTTATTTCTAACCTCAAATTAGACGACTACTTTGCAACTTTGCGAACTATTAAAACAAAAATAATGGCTTTGCCTTTAGACGAGCCTGAACCTAGCCTCAAAAGATTGCCTCTCTTAGCGAAGCAATTATTGGAGTGCACCGCCAACCAAGTAACGGATCCCAAGCTGAAAACCTCATTGCTGAAACTAGCTAGTCGTTATAGGGACGAAGTTACGCACCCGCAAAAACGAGAGAATCAAGAGCAGGAAATGAAATAGGCAGTTTAGTTTTATCTGAGAAAGTCACAATCTCCCAAGCTTTTTTATTTTCTAATAAAGCATGTAGTAGTTGATTGTTTAGTTGGTGACCACATTTATAACCCCTAAATTCGCCAATCATACTGTGACCGAGCTGATAAAGATCGCCAACGACATCTAATAATTTATGTTTCACAAATTCATCCGCAAAGCGTAAACCATCTTCATTGAGTATTCGATAATCATCTAACACGATGGCATTATCCAGACTGCCTCCAAGCGCCAAATTATTGCGACGGAGATATTCATACTCTGACAAAAATCCAAAAGTTCGCGCTCGACTTACTTCTTTAACATAAGAAGTGGTAGAAAAATCTAAAGTGGCTGTTTGATTGCTGCCGCGTATCACTGGATGATCGAAATCGATCGTTAAGGTCACTTTAAAACCCTTATGGGGGAGAATCGTGGCAACCTTATCACCTTGAGACACTTCAACTTTTTGTTTAATACGGATAAATTTTTTGAGTGCTTTTTGTTCATGAATACCAGCAGACTGCACTAAAAAAACGAAAGGACCGGCGCTGCCATCCATAATGGGAACTTCAGGGGCAGTTAAATCGACATAGGCATTATCAATACCAAGACCCGCGAATGCTGATAATAAGTGTTCAACTGTTGAGACTCGAACTCCATCTTTTACCAAACAAGTATTTAAAGTTGTGTCACCCACGTTATGGACAAGTGCTGGAATTTCTACGACCGGTGTTTGATCAGTACGTCGAAATCGGATACCGGTATTCACTGGAGCAGGACAGATTTTCAAATAAACTTTTTCACCTGTATGAAGCCCAGTGCCAGTCGCACTCATTTCATTCTTGAGGGTGGTTTGGTAGATCATGAGTTAGTTCCGATAACTGAAAAAATTGTGGGGCATTGTAGCATACTGATTGTCTTTCACAATCGAAAAGCTATTGCACATATCAAGCAACTGTAGCCCGGGTGAAACCCAGGCTACAGTTGCTTGATTAATCTTCTTGTCGACGTAGAAATGCTGGAATGTCCAGGTAGTCAATGTCTTTGCTATCTAGTGCTTCTGCAGGGGTTTTCACGTTGTGGTTGCGTAACACTGTGGGACGTTCAAGTTGGTGATAATCCAAACTACCGTCTTTTGAGCTATTTTCTAATACCTTGAGATGATGAATTCCAACGTTTGGCTCTTCTTCCCTTCGACCTAAGCCAGTCGCAACGACGGTTACTCGCAGCTCATCTGACATTTCAGGGTCAATGACTGTTCCTACAACAACAGTTGCGTTTTCAGAGGTAAATGACTTCACGACTTCACCGACTGATTCAAATTCTCCAATCGACATATCCATGCCAGCAGTGATGTTCACTAAGACGCCTCTAGCGCCGGACAAATCAATATCTTCTAGCAACGGACTAGAAATGGCGGCCTGGGCAGCTTCGGTTGCTCGATTATCGCCAATACTAACGCCTGTACCCATCATTGCCATACCCATTTCAGACATCACCGTTCGGACGTCTGCAAAGTCAACGTTAATCAAGCCGGGGCGAGTGATAAGATCTGCAATTCCTTGAACTGCACCGAGTAATACATTATTAGCGGCCCTAAAGGCATTCAATAAGGTAATATTTTTACCCAAAACACTTAGCAATTTGTTGTTTGGAATAGTAATTAAGGAATCAACGCTCTTAGCTAAATCGCGAATTCCATGCTCCGCCACTTGCATACGTTTTTTACCTTCAAAGATGAAAGGCTTCGTCACCACAGCAACTGTTAAGATACCAAGTTCTTTTGCTATTTGAGCAAACACCGGAGCAGCTCCGGTACCAGTACCACCACCCATACCAGCGGTGATAAAGATCATGTCAGATCCTTGTAAGACTTCTCGAATACGGTCTTTATTTTCTTCAGCAGCTTTTCTACCGACTTCTGGGTCGGCACCTGCGCCCAATCCTTTGGTTAAATCTTCGCCTAACTGTAATAAAACACTTGCATTGGATTTTTTTAGTGCTTGAGCATCTGTATTGGCACAAATAAACTCAACCCCCTCAATATTCTCCTGCATCATATGCTCTACCGCATTGCCACCACCACCGCCAACACCAATGACTTTTATTTCTGCATTATGTGGAGAACTATCAGTTAGCTCAAACATCACCCTTAACTCCTACAATAGAAAAATCCAATTATCCTTACACCTTTGTTTATGAACTGGTTAAAAATTCCCTTGAAACCAATTTTTCATCTTCGTGAAAACACTTTTAACGCCATTGCCCATGGGGATGTCTGGTTTACCCTCATTGCGTTGCTGAAGCCCATACAACAACAAACCGACACCTGTTGAGTACATGGGATTTTGTAATACATCTTTTAAACCGCGAACGTGCTGTGGCAAACCTAAACGTACTGGCATTTGAAAAACGGATTCCGCTAATTCAATAACACCGTCCACCATCGCAGCACCACCGGTTAACACGACACCAGAAGCAATAAAATCGGCGAAACCACTGCGCTTTATTTCAGCATTCACTAGATTAAACAATTCTTCATAGCGAGCGCCGACTACAGCAGCAAGTGCTTTCTTGGATAACAATCGGGGAGGGCGTCGCGCCACACCTGGGACTTCAATTGAGTCAGGACCGGCTGCATTGACGAAAACACTGGAGTGCTTAACTTTAATTTCTTCTGCATGATTGGTAGGAGTTCGCAACGCCACAGCGATGTCATTGGTCACTTGATCACCCGCGATTGGAATGACTGCGGTATGGCGAATAGCGCCTTCAGTAAAAATGGCAATATCGGTTGTGCCGCCGCCAATGTCGATCATACAAACGCCAAGTTCTTTTTCATCCTCGGTTAATACTGAATGACTTGAAGCTAACTGCTCGAGAATAATATCGCCGACTTCTAGACCGCAACGTTGCACACACTTAATGATATTTTGCGCAGCACTCACTGCACCGGTGACAATATGAACTTTCGCTTCAAGTCGAACGCCGGACATGCCGACCGGTTCACGGATACCTTCTTGATTGTCGATGACGAACTCTTGAGGAAGAATATGAAGTATTTTTTGATCTGCAGGAATAGCAACAGCTTTCGCTGCGTCGATAACTCGATCGATATCTAAATCGCCAACTTCACTATCACGAATAGCCACAATCCCGTGGGAATTGATGCTACGAATGTGACTGCCGGCAATTCCTGTGAAGACCGATTGAATTTCACAACCTGCCATTAACTCGGCTTCTTCGAGCGCGCGTTGAGTTGATTGGACAGTTGCTTCGATATTAACAACCATGCCTTTTTTAAGGCCACGAGAAGGCTGGGAGCCTATTCCGATGATTTCTAGTTTTCCATCTGCTGCGATTTCTCCCACTAGTGCCGCTACTTTTGTAGTTCCTATGTCAAGTGCCACTATTAGATTTTTATCCACTTTTTTTGGCATATTTATATGCTCCAAATATCCTTAATTCACCCTGCCACGTTCTAAACAACTTCATACTGAGAAAAGAGCGGTATTTTACGGATGATTTTTATTAGTTTTGTTGGTCCCGCAAAGTATATGCTAGGGATTTAAAAAGCTCTATCAAAAAAATATTAAAATGTAAAAAAGACGCACATTATGGGAATTCGACAAAAGATACTCGTGATTCCTGCATTTGAAAAGCGAATAATGCTATTTTGGATGTACGCAAATACCGTTTGGATATCTAAGATCAATTGCCTCGATGTTAACACCATGACGTTTCTTCAGCCTAGGATAAACTGTTTTTAATGTTTCCACTTTCTGACTAAGCTCTTTTCGGCCCATGATCACTTTAATGTTATTACTCAGTTGCATCTGCCAAGATCGTCGATTATTTAAGTCTAACTCTTTAATTGTCAGATGAAGTGGCTCAATGAGTTTGGTAATTTCATTGTATTGCTGCACCATTAAAGCAGCTTGTCCTTCAGGACCTTTAAAAACAGGTAACTTTTTATCTATCTCTGGTAACGAACTAACTTCTCCTTTGCTACTGACCATAGCATCTTCACCCCAAAGCGCGACAAAATGCTGCTCTTCTAACGTTACCAGCAATGTATCAGGCCAAATTCGTTTGACACTGACATCTTCTACAAAAGGAACTTTTAACAATTTTCGCTTGAGTCTCATGACATCAGTCGAAAAGAAGCCCCGAACATAATGCATGGTATGTGCTTTGATTGTGTGCTCATCAATCCGCTCGCATTCGCCGGAAAGTTTAATATGCTTAATGGGTAAAAGTCTTGGTTCTGCAAAGTGGATGCAAACTTGATAGCAAGCGACTGCCAACAAAATAACACCGAACCACATCAACTTCCTAGGCGGCTCAAACTTTTCCTTTTTTGTTTTTGCGACTGCAAAGACTTTTTTCTTTTTACGCATCGTTACATCTATTATTTAGAATTTGCGAGCAGCTCATTTGTCATTCCCGCTTTCGCGCGTAGACGTCAACTTAAGCGTTATCCCCTCATCCGGCCTTCGGCTACCTTCTCCCGAAGGGAAAAAATGCTTAAGTTGACGCTTATACGCTTTCGGGGATGACAAACGAGATATCGATTACGAGTTTGTTTCTACTACCACATTCGAAGTCAAAGTATACGAAAGTATTTCCAACACTAAGCGATCAAAATTGATTCCCATGACATCAGCTGCTTTGGGTACTAAACTATGATCAGTCATTCCTGGCACCGTATTCACCTCTAAAAAGAAATAGTCGCCTGCTCGATTTGCTACCAAATCTACTCTTCCCCAGCCAGAACAACCCAATACTTGAAAAGCTCTTAGCGCCAAATATCGTAGTTCGTTTTCTTTTTCTGCTGATAATTCGCAAGGACAAATATAAAGGGTGGTTTCTTCATTATATTTTGCTTCAAAGTCATAGAAGGTACGTGGCGTTCGAATTTCAATGACGGGCAAAGGAGTGTCGCCCAAAATACCTACGGTATATTCTAAACCATCGATCCATGGTTCAATCATAACTCGTTTATTGTAATCAGCTGCTTTTTTGAAAGCTTCTGGTAGCTGGTCAGGTTCGGTGACTTTTGTTATCCCAACACTGGAACCATCGTTCGTCGGTTTAACACATATTGGTAATCCGAAATATTGCATCGCGTCAATCGCAGCCTCAATATCATTAACCAAGCGAAATGGGAGCGTTGGAATGCCTAAAACTTCCCAAATTAGTTTAGAGTAGGTTTTTTCCAGAGTAACCGCACAAGCTGCAACATCACTGCCTGTATAAGGAATCTTTAAATAATTTAATAACCCTTGAATACTACCATCTTCCCCCCCTGGTCCATGAAGGGCAATAAAAGCTCGATCCGGTTTTAATTGTAAAAGTTTTTCAGCGACATCATCCTGCACATCCAAACCAACTGCATTGATATTATTTCTTTTTAATGCGTTCAAAATGTTGTTGCCAGTCACTAATGAGATTTCACGTTCTGCAGAGTTGCCACCCATTAACACTACAACATTACCAAAATCTTCCGGAGTATATTTATCGATCATATGAACTTTTCTCACCTATAATATGAACTTCTGGTATCAGACGCACATTTTGAAGATCTTCAACAGTATCTGCTACGAGATTAATTAAATCTTCAATATTTTCGGCTGTTGCCTCACCACCATTTAAAATAAAATTTGCATGTTTATCAGAAACCCAAGCGCCACCGAGTTTCCTTCCTTTTAGCCCACTTGCATCAATCAATCTTGCTGCAAAATCTCCTGGCGGATTTCTAAAGACCGAACCACAGCTTAATACACCAATCGGTTGAGCACTAGAACGTTTGTGCAATAATTTTTTTATTTCATCTTGTAAGGTTTCTGAGTTGCCCTCATCGAAAGCAAAATGACCGGCAATAAACCACTCGCCTGGAGGCGCATGAATTTCCCGATAATAAATTTCAAAATCTGAAGGTTCCCGAAAGCGGATTTTTCCATGACGATCGATTGTTTCGACTGCAACGACATGTTCCCAGGTGAAACCGCCATACGCGCCGGCATTCATCATCAAAGCGCCACCCACTGTCCCTGGTATTCCAGCAAAAAAAGAGCTATCCGCTAAGCCATTTTTAGCGCAAAATTTTGCAAGTTTGGCACACGTAATTCCAGCTTCAGCACGAACAATATTTTTCTCTTTAAGTTCGATTTGGCTCAGGCAACCTAACGTAAAAATAACAGAACCACTAACACCGCCATCACGAACCAACACATTACTTCCTAAACCTAGCCAGGTAACGGATTCATTTTCTGGAAGACTTTGCAAAAATTCTGATAAGTCTGGAATATCTGCTGGTTTATAAAACCGTTGAGCGGGTCCGCCAACTCGAAGAGAGGTATATCTTGCTAGAGGTTCGTAATCGTGAATTTGGCCTCTAATAGTTGCACGCATGGCACTTCCTTAAGCAAATACTTGTACGCAAGCCATTTTGGCTGCAACCGAACCAATACTACCTGCACCCTGGATTAATAAGATGTCGCCATCTTGTAAAACATCCTTGGCTATTTGCGGTAGTAACTCCACATCTGATACGAATTTCGGTATGACTTTTCCGAGGCTTATAACAGCTTGGCACAAAGCCATACCATCAGCACCCGGAATTAATGCTTCACCGGCGGAATAAACTTCTAGTAGCAATAGCACATCGGTAGTTGATAACACCGCAGCAAAATCCTGCATTAACGCTAGAGTTCTAGTATAACGGTGCGGCTGATAGGCCATCACTAACCGACGTTGTGGCCATACCAAGCGGATAGCATCTACTGTGGCTGCAATTTCACGAGGATGATGTCCATAATCATCAATAATTAACGCCTTTCCAGTAGCTAGCTCAACATCGCCATGAAGTTGAAAGCGCCGACCTATGCCCATGAAATTTTGAAAAGCATTTTTCACAGCTGTCTGCGCAACACCTAATTTTCTAGCAACTGCATAAGAAGCAGTTGCATTTAATACATTATGTTTGCCAGGCAAATTGAGAACAAAGACTTCACTGAGGCCTTCCAACTTATTTATAACCCGGAAATGGCTCTCTAAACCACGTTGTTGGAAATCAGTGATTTGAAGATCGGCTTCGTCACAAAAACCATAGGTGATCACTGGAGCTTTAATTTCTGCAATTAAACTGGAGGCAATTGGATCATCTGCACAAAGGATAACAGCTCCTTCTGCCGTAATACCGGAGACAAATTCTAAGAAGGAACGACGCAGTTCGCTCATTTGGCCGTTATAAGTGCTTAAGTGATCCTCATCAATATTGGTAATGACCGCAATTTTAGGCTTTAAAAATAAGAAAGAAGCATCACTCTCATCTGCTTCAGCCACGAAATATTCTCCAGTGCCTAATTGAGCGTTGGCACCAACACTCTTTAGAAGGCCCCCAATTACAAAGGTGGGGTGAAGATCAGCCTGCGCTAAAACACTTGCCACCAAACTCGTGGTAGTGGTTTTGCCATGGGTTCCAGAAATTGCAATGCCGTATTTACGTTGCATGAGTAGCGCTAACATTTTGGCACGGGGAATAACAGGAATATTTGCTTCTTTAGCAGCGATGACTTCTGGGTTATTTGCAGGTACCGCCGTTGATGTGACGACTAAATCAGCCCCAGTTACGTTACTAGCTTGATGTCCATGAATAATCGTTACCCCTAGTTCTTTGAGGTGTTTGGTAACAGTATTATCACTTAAGTCAGAACCTGAGACGTCGTATCCCTGATTAACCACAACCTCCGCTATACCCCCCATTCCGGCACCGCCTATGCCAACGAAATGAACGCGGGAAATGGTGTCCATATCGATATTGATAGTCATTTAATTCTCCATTTACACATGTAATTTTATATTTATAGTAGATATTTTGGTAAATACCCGTGGACCACGATGTCTAAAAATTAGGAGTAGGTCAGATTGAGCTTATGAAGAGCATCAAATGTTGAAGGCCCAAGGCCCTCAACCTACAATAATTTAGCGCTGGATTTTGAAGGGAATTAAATCAAAAAAGTCGAACTTACACCAGTATTGTAAATTTTTTTCCAAATAAACTTAATATCGACGACGCCTTGTTCTTGTTACTTTGGTTGTGCTTAAGTTGCGACAGTCGTGACCGATGCGCAATAAGAGGGCTATTACCACACAATTTATCAATAAACTGTTACCCCCGTAGCTCATTAATGGCAAGGTTAAACCTTTAGTCGGTAAAAGCCCAGTATTCACGCCAATATTAATCATGGCTTGCAAACCTAGCCAAAATGAAAACCCGAAGGCCAAATAACTTTCAAAAAACTTTTGACCAAGATAGGCTTTCTTACCAATATAAAGCGCACGTCCGATCAGGACGACAAATAAAGCCACAACCACACATTCACCGACAAATCCTAATTCTTCTGCAAGTACCGCGAATAAGAAATCGGTTTGAGCCTCAGGAAGATAGAACAACTTTTGAATACTGTTACCAAGCCCTACGCCCATAAATCCTCCCCGACCAAATGCGATGAGCGATTGCGTTAATTGATAACCGCTATCAAATGGATTTTCCCAAGGATGCAAGAAGGTGGTGATACGCGCGAGTCGATAAGGGCTTGAAACCGCCAAAATAGACAGAGCACCCGCCACTAGCAAGAATAAAGCCAAATATTGCCACAAACGAACATTGGCTAAAAACATCATCCCCAATGCGGTACCCAGAATAACAGTTGTGGCACCAAAGTCTGGCTCAAGTAGTAACAACACAGAAATGATCGCTAATAAAAACATCGGTTTAATAAAGCCAAAAAGAGTAGTTTGGATTTCCTCATCTCTTCTGACTAAATAACCCGCCAAATAAAGCACGACGCTAAATTTGGCCAACTCCGAGACCTGTAAAGTAAAGGCACCGAAGCCTAACCAACGCATACTGCCATTAATTCGATGTCCAATTCCGGGAACTAGCACTAAAACTAGCAAGAACAAACAACCAATAAAAAGATAGGCCCCTAAGCTACGCCACTGTTCCATCGGTAAACGAAAGGCAAAAACTCCAAAGATAATCCCGAGAAGTAAATAACCACATTGATGGATCAAGAAATGAAAAGGGTAATCAAATTGACGCTCGGAAATCACCATTGAAGAAGAAGTGACCATCAACAAGCCTATTAGAAGCAGGGAAATGCTTGCTGCTAGAATCCAGGGATCAAATTGAAAGGCTAATCTAGATTTTTTGGATCTCAAGAGGGTAGTCCTCGTACAATCTCCATAAAGACTTCGCCACGATGTTCGAAATCTCGAAACATATCGTAACTGGCACAAGCAGGTGCCAAAATAACTGCGTCTCCTTTTTGAGCCGTGTTACTTGCGAGTTTAATAGCCGCAATAATATCGTCGACTAAGAGGGTCGGGGCTGCGCCATCAAGCGCTTTTGCCATTAAGTGTTTATCTTGTCCAAATAAAATCAAGGTTCGAACATATTTAGCAATTGGAGTAAAGAGTTCGGTAAAATCAGCATTTTTTCCAAGGCCACCTGCCAATAAGACCAGCTTACCCTCTGTTTCTGGGCCAAGGCCTTCGATGGCAGCTAGCGCAGAACCAACATTCGTCGCTTTGGAGTCGTTGTACCAATCAACACCCTTGATACTAGCCACCCATTGGCATCGGTGCGGCAAGCCTTCGAATCGAGTCAGGGCAACTAACATATTTTCCATTGATAAACCACACCCTTGACCCAAGGCTAATGCGGCCAAAATATTGGCATACTGATGTTGTCCTTTTAAACGAACTCGCTTTGTAGCCAATAAATTTTGATCGCCATACGCCAGATATTGGGTATCACCTTCTCTTCGTAGACCAAACTCATCCTCTAAAGGTTCTTTCAAGGTGAAGCCAATTGGAGGGGTATCAAACGAAAATCCTAGATAACTTTTTCGATCGTCAAGATTAATGACCGGATGCTGACAATTCTGATAAATCCGAAGCTTGGCGCTTGCGTACTCATCAAGACTGTCATAGCGATCCATATGATCAGGACTGATATTGAGGTTAACAGCAGCAACAGTTCGCAGAGAAAAGGTTGTTTCTAACTGAAAGCTCGACAGTTCAACGACATACAAATCGGTATGGTCCTCATCCAGTAAATCCAAAATTGGAACGCCGATATTGCCACCCACTTTGACCTTCAAGCCTTCGTGTTTGGCTAAAGCTCCCACTAAACTTGTGACGGTACTTTTACCATTAGAACCGGTAATCGCGACGATTGGTTTTTTTGTAACCCGTGCAAAAAGTTCAATATCTCCTGCATAAGGAACACCGTGCTCTATGGCAGCAGCAATATTGGGATCTTTTAACGGTAAGCCAGGACTGATAATCAATTCAGAAGCAGTGCTGAGTATTTTACGGTCGAGTTGTCCAAGATATAAATCCACTTCAGGATATTTTGATTGTAGCTCTGATATACCTGGCGGCTCAGATCGACTGTCCATTGCAGCGACGCGATAACCTTGTGATCTCAAATAATGAACACAAGACATACCGGTTTTACCTAAACCTACAACTATTTTTAAACCGTTATCTTTCATCTCCTAGTCCTTGTTGCAGGTTTATCTTAGTTTTAAGGTTGCTAACCCAGATACCACTAAAATAAAGGTAATGATCCAGAAACGAACAATGACTCTAGGTTCGGGCCAACCCTTGAGCTCGAAGTGATGGTGAAGCGGCGCCATCTTAAAGATCCGACGGCCAGTCATTTTAAAAGAAGCCACTTGCAAGATGACGGAGATAGTTTCCATTGCGAATACCCCACCCATAATTAACAGCACGAGCTCTTGACGAACTACGACAGCGACTACTCCTAATGCAGCCCCTAAACCTAGGGCGCCCACATCGCCCATAAAAACTTGCGCGGGGTAAGTGTTAAACCATAAAAATCCTAAACCAGCGCCGACTAAAGCGGCACAAAAAACAGCTACCTCACCAACGCCGGGGATGTATGGAATAGCTAGATAATTTGCGAATTGAAAATTTCCAGTCGCATAAGCAAAGATCCCTAATGCGCCAGCAACCATCACAGTAGGTAAAATTGCCAGACCATCTAAACCATCGGTCAGATTCACGGCATTACTGGCACCCACTATGACAAAATACACAAAAGGAATATAAAGAATGCCAAGTGAAATCACGACGTTTTTAAAAAAAGGAACGACTAATTGCGTCTCAATAGGAGTTGTTGCTAGACGGTATAACACTATCGCCGCTGCCAACCCGAAGACCGTTTGCCACAAATATTTCCATTTAGCAGGTAACCCTTTAGTGTTTTTTCGAATTAATTTTCGATAATCATCTACCCAGCCAACTGCGCCGAAAGCGAGCGTCACCAGTAACACAATCCAGATATAAATATTCGACAAATCGCCCCATAAAAAAATACTGGCAGCAATCGCGATCAATATCAATGCGCCCCCCATTGTGGGAGTACCTGATTTTTTTAAATGGGTTTGAGGACCATCGTCTCTAACGGTTTGTCCAATTTGATAATGACTTAGTCGCTTGATCATTAACGGACCCACGATCAAAGAGATAGTCAAAGCCGTTAGTGTGCTTAAAATCGAACGAAAAGTTAGATATTGAAAAACATGAAAGAAATGCCACTTTTTTGATAATAGCTCGGTTAACCACAACAGCATGATTAGATTTCCTGAATTAAAGCTTGCACAACATTCTCCATCCTAGAAGATCTCGACCCTTTAATCAGAACCACGGCATTTGAATGAAGAGTTGGTTTTAAGGCGGAAATGAGACTGGCCTGATCTTGATAATAAAAACCATTCTCTCCAAAAGCATCTACAGTAAATTGTGTTAATTTGCCACAGGCATATAATTTATTAATGCCTAATCGTCTCGCATTTTTTCCAACTTCAACGTGTAATTGTTTTTCTTCAGAACCTAATTCTGCCATATCACCGAAGACAAAAATTTTCTCACCACTGCCATGCGTTAACATTTCTAATGCCGCACTCACTGATAAGGGATTGGCATTATAGGTATCATCAATAATTAATGATCCTGCTTGGCCTTTGTAACGCACTAAACGTTTACTAACCGCCGCAACTTTGCCAAGTCCCTGCTCGATCGCTTGAGAATTAGCGCCTACTGCGTAAGCAGCAGCAATGGTCGCTAAAGCATTCATGACATTGTGTAGCCCTAAAACAGATAGGTGGATTTTTAATGTGCCATCAGGATAGGTTACATCAAAGAGAGGTTTACCTTCGTCATCGAGTCGAATATTTGTTGCCATAACATCAGCAGGCTTTTTAATTCCGAAAGTAATCACATGCTTCGTTTTTAAATTTTTTAGCCAGAAATCTGCGTACTTATCATCATTGTTAATGATCGCAATGTCAGTTCCAGATAAACGTTGATAAATTTCACCTTTCGCCGTTGCGACACCTTCCTCAGTACCAAAACCAGCTAAATGTGCCAAAGCAACATTGGTAATGACTGCAACATTTTGCTTAGCGATACCACTTAGATAAGCAATTTCACCAGGATGATTCGCACCCATTTCAGCAACCACATATTTATAATTCGGATTTAATTTTAATAATGTAAGCGGAACCCCTACGTCATTATTGAATGATCTTTCTGGTGAGAGCGTCGATCCCATTCGACATAAAACACTGGCTAACATACTTTTGGTCGTCGTTTTGCCGCAGCTTCCGGTTATACCAATCACAGGAATTTGAAATTTATCCCGATGGTAAGCAGCAAGTTTTCCTAATGCTATGCGAGTATCAGCCACTTGAATGGTAGGAATTGGCAGTTTATGAGGAGTAGAAACTACAGCGCCCCCCGCATTTTTTTCAACTGCCGTTGCTAAAAAATCATGGCCATCAAACTGTTCACCCTTTATTGCAAGAAATAATTGTCCGGGCACTAAATCGCGGGTATCAATCGAAATTGATCCAATTTCTGCATCATCACCTATTAAGGGTGCATTTAAAATTTTAGCAATCTCACTTAGTCTCATTATTTTTTAACCTGCACTAAATAAACATTACGTTAAGAAGTAATTTTATTTCTCAACCGAAGTTGAATTTGAATTTGCTCAGCATCACTGAAAGGAAGCTTTTCATGCCCAATTATTTGGAAGGCTTCGTGCCCTTTGCCCGCTATTAATACCACGTCACCTGGTTGGGCACAACTTATTACATGTGCAATTGCAGCTCTTCGATCATGTTCAATCTCTGCTGCCCAGGGGCATAATAAGCCCTTAGTTATCTCTGCCACAATCTGGGCAGGATCTTCTGTCCGAGGATTATCGTTCGTAATTATAAGATGATCAGAATAGCGCTCAGCAATTTGACCCATTATCGGCCGCTTCCCTTTATCTCGATCACCCCCGCACCCAAAGACACACCATAATGCCCCATGGGCATGCTCTCGAAGCGCTAATAATACTTGACTCAAAGCATCAGGAGTATGCGCAAAATCAACAACGACTAAAGGTAATTTCCCGCCCCCAAAAACCTGCATCCTGCCAGGAACAGTGGGTAAGTGTGATATGTATTCCAAAGCGGTATGAAAAGGGACTTCCAAAAGTAACAACGTGCTTAAAACGGCTAGTAAATTACTGACATTAAATCGTCCTAACAATTTACTTTTTAATAAACCTTCGCCCCAAGGTGAAGTTATTTTGGCCGAAAGACCTTTAGTATTGAGGTGGATATTTTCCGCACTAATAAAGGGCAACTGTAAAGAATTGGGTTGGGTGCCATAACAAATGACTTTAATTCTATTTTGCAATTCTTGAGCTAATTTTAGGCCGAAGGCATCATCAGTGTTAATAATTGCTTGCTTCAAGCCTTCAGAATAAAAAAGTTTTTTCTTGGCAGCGCCATAATTTTCCATACTGCCATGGAAATCTAAATGATCACGGGTCAAGTTTGTGAAAATCCCTATATCAAAAACAACTCCATTGGTTCGAGCTTGCTCTAGCGCATGAGATGAAACCTCCATTGCGATGGCCGTTGCACCCTGTTGATGTAGTTCTGCTAACTGCTTTTGTAATGTTAAAGCATCCGAAGTCGTGTAATTACAAGGAACCATTTTATCCGGAAAACCATAACCTAACGTTCCAATAATCCCACACGAGGTCGAAGCCATCTGTAAAGATTTCGCAATAAATTGTGATGTTGATGTTTTACCATTCGTGCCTGTCACTCCAACCATAATCAACTCATCGGACGGCCGATGGTAGTACTTCGCCGCAATCTCACCTAATCGCAAACTTAATTTTGGCAACGAAATGACCGGAACGGGCACAGCTTTAGCATAAGGTGTTTCTTCATCGACGATGACGATTGCGGCTCCCTGTTCAACTGCTAGGGGGATGTAATCTCGACCATCATATTGCTGTCCTTTTAATGCAAAGAAACAGTTTCCGGTTTGCATATCTCGACTGTCGCTACTTAAGCCCGTAACAATACGATCATCACTTTCGGGGATATTTTTTATACCCTCTAGCAGCTTGCTAATTTTCAACACTGTTCTCCACTTTTTCATCTTCGCTCGTATCGTCAGGCGAAATATTCAATAGACGTAATGATCCTGCCATTACTTTTGAAAAAATTGGCGCTGCAACCACAGCACCTAAATGTTGCGTGCCACGTGGGTCTCTTATTACTACCGCAACGACTAACCGTGGATTTGAAACCGGGGCAATCCCCACAAATGAAGAGACATAATGATCCCGATCATAACCGGTACTGTTAGCAATATAAGCAGTACCTGTTTTACCTGCCACTCGATAGCCAGGTACTTTTGCTAAAGCCCCGGTACCACCTTGCACGACTGCTTCCAACATTTGCAACATTTGTGCAGCGATTTTAGGAGCTAGGACTTGCTTCGTGGTTGGCGGTTGTTCAACTTTCAATAAGGAAATTGGCTTAGCTTGACCTGATGAGGCAACGATAGCGTAAGCTTGCGCTAATTGAATGGGTGTCACCGAAAGACCGTAGCCGAAAGAAAGAGTAGCTAGTTCAATGGGTCGCCATTTAGCTCGAAAAGTCAAGCTACCTGGAGCTTCACCCGGAAAATTTGAATTGGTTCTTTCACCAAATCCCACACGATGCAACAGCTCCCAAAGACGCTGAGGCGGCAACGACATGGTGATTTTAGCAACGCCTACGTCACTCGATTTTTGTAGTATTTTTACTAAATTCATGGGTCCGTAGTTGTGTTCATCTTTGATAAGATTGCCACTTACATTTAAAACACCTGGTGAGGTATCAATTATTGAATTGGCATTATATTTGCCACTCTCTAGAGCACTCGCCATACTAAACGCTTTGATGGTAGAGCCTGGCTCGAATAAATCAGTCATCGCGCGATTGCGATAACGTCCTCCTTGATCCTTTTCAATGTGATTAGGGTTATAAGAAGGTTGGTTAACCATCGCTAACACTTCACCCGTTTTGACGTCTAGCACCACAATTGAACCCGATTTGGCATTAAAATGTTCCATGCTGTCTTTAAGCTCTTGAAACGCTAAGTATTGAATACGATTATCCAAACTTAATACTAAGTTATGACCTTGTTTTGGATGTCGTATTACACCAAGATCAGCAATAATGTTACCGGGCCTATCTTTGACGACTTTCTTTTTTCCAGTGACCCCTGTTAACCAACCATCATACGCCAGTTCCAGGCCTTCCTGACCGCGATCATCAACGTTGGTAAAACCGATGACATGAGCCGCAACGTCACTTTGCGGATAAAAACGATGGTATTCGTGCTGAAAGAAAACTCCTGGAATCTCTAAAGACTTAATCGCATCTGTTTCAGCTGGCGAAACGCCCCTTTTTAAATAAATGAATTCTCGTCCCGGAACTTTAGCTGTTTTGCTAAGAACTTTATCAGTCGGAATTTTTAATCTTTCTGCTAACTGCTGCAATTGTGCTGTATTAGGAGCAAATACCTGTGGATTGACCCATATGGAATCGACCTGAGCACTGATAGCAAGCGGTTGGTAAAAACGATCCGTGATCATGCCACGATAAGCTGGAATACTAACGACTCTGAGAATACGAGCATTACTTTGCTGTAATAAGAAATCGCGCTGCAAAAGATTTAAATCGATCATGCGCCATATAAGACAACCCGTTCCAATCAGCAAACCCAAAATAACAAAATAGAAACGCCAAAAACTCGCCACTTTTTTATCCATTTTATGTAACTACTCACCCCAGAAAGGTGGGCCTGGCTAGGACGTCCATTTTTGGCTGAATAGTTAACAATTTTTTATTGTGCATTTCTTCTTACCACAACCAACCTCAAAGGTAAAAATTTAACCTTGTTTCTTATGTAGTCTTAGTAATACAACTTCTTTTGAACCGGGCATTGCCATATTTAATCGATTTTCAGCTACTTTCTGGACTCGTGCGTGAGTTGACCAGGTGCTTTGCTCCAATAACAACTTACCCCAATCTTCATATAATTTGTCATGAACCGCCTGTTGGCTCTGAAATTGAATAAATAATCTTCGGTTCAAATCTTTGATATAGATTATGCTAAACGCAGAAAGTACTAACGCAACGATCAACGTTATATTAACCAATCGCGGTTTTTTAAAATTAAGAAAATTTGGAACCGTCGACGAAAATCTTTCGTTAGTAACGACTCTAACTGCTGTGTTCATTGTAGTTTCTCCACTACTCGTAAAGTCGCGCTTCTTGCGCGAGGGTTAATTGTAAGTTCTTGTTCGCTAGGTTTAATTCCCCAAGCAATTCTTTTAAAACGACGATTTATCTGCTTATCAGTCACCGGAAAATCTCGGGGAAAATCATCACCGCGTTCATTTTTTTGAATAAATTTCTTAACGATGCGATCTTCCAACGAATGAAAACTAATCACAGCCAATCTGCCACCAATTGCCAATACTGATAAACACTGTTCAAGAGTACTGCTAAGCTCTGATAATTCCTGGTTAATAAAAATACGAATCCCCTGGAAAGATCGAGTCGCTGGATGTTTATGCTTTTCCCAGGCGGGATTAGCTTTAGCGACGATCTGCGCTAATTGCAACGTCGTCGTAATTGGCTGTTCGCTACGCGCTTGCACGATCCGATAAGCAATTCTTTTGGCATAACGCTCATCGCCATATTCACGCAGAACCTGCGCAATTTCCTGCTCTGAGGCATTACTTAGCCAAGTGGCGGCATCGAGAGATTGAGTTTTATCCATCCTCATATCTAACGGGCCTTCCTGTAAAAAACTAAAGCCCCTAGCAGGGTCATCTAACTGGGGGGATGAAACACCTAGATCAAGCAAAATCCCATCGATTTTTCCGGTTAAACCTTGCGTTGCAACTAGCCTTTCTAGCATGTCAAACGATCCTTGCTCGATCCTAAAGTTTTCATATTTTTTAAAATTCTCTTTAGCAAATTTAATTGCTTCAGCGTCTTTATCGATTGCTAACAAAAGTCCTTGAGTTGCTAATCGATCCAGTATCGCTTTGGAATGACCTCCCCTGCCAAATGTCGCATCCACGTAATAACCTTGTGGTTTAATCGCGAGGTACTCTAAAACTTCCTGTAATAAAACCGGCTGATGATAATCACTCATATCGATAGGTTTAATAATTCGATCGGTAGTTCTTTATCATCCTGACTATTACTGCTAATCCAATTTGCTCTATCTTTTTCCCAAATTGTGTTAGCCCAGATTTCAAATTTTTTGCCTTGGCCAACTAAGAGCACTTGTTTATCAATTCCTGCGTATTCTCGCAAAAGAGCCGGCAACAAAATTCGACCACTTCCGTCTAACTCAATTTCAGTCGCATGTCCCACCAATAATCGTTGAACACGACGAGCCGCACGGTGAAAAGAAGGCAAACTTTCAATCTTTTGCTCTAAAACTTCCCAGTCCTTCAATGGATAAAGCAATAAACAAGTATCTTCAGTATCAATGGTAACCACGACTTGATTAGCGGACTTTTCCAACGCGCCACGATAGCGAGTCGGAATGGTCATGCGACCCTTCGCATCCAAATTTATGTCGTTGATACCTCGAAACAAGGGAAATTCTCCCACTTTTATCCACTTTGGCCCACATTATGACATTTAGAATATTAAAAAGGAAGGTAACTATTCAGCGATTTACTGACTTAATCGTGCCCGCGTGCGTGCCCGTGCCCGTTTTTAAATCAAAAGACGGGCACGGGCACGCACGCGGGCACGATTTGTGGCCTAAGTTATATGGAAAATTGGAAGCGTTAGAGAAGTTATTAAAGAAGGTCTGTGAGCCAAAGCGCACGCAAATTACTGATGTCTGTCCCTTGCGCTCCGATGATGAACTTGATTAAATTTGCTAAAACAAAATAAATATTAATTATTTTTTGGTGAATCAGATGAGGTAGGTATGAAGTGCAACATTCCGGGGACGGCGAGAGAAATTATAGAAAATTTAATTACGATTCAAGGTTACAGCGTCAAGGAAATAGCCAGAATGTTAGAAATAACCGAGAAAACAGTTTATAGGATTCGCAAAGGGCATTCACCTTTACCTCGAATTCATCTTAACCTTATCCAATTATTTATAAGCCTGTTTCATCAGAAGCGTCGAGAGTTAGAAATAAATTAAAATTAGGAGTGAGCCGATAAGCCGGGTTCTGTCGGGGACAGTCATTTATCTAGGATATACGTCACCATATACCTCAAGCGACCTACCCAAATCCAAACGCGAGCAGCGTCTTAGCGTGAGCCATGGATTTCTACTTGGTCTTGCTCCAGATGGGGTTTACCCTGCCACTGATGTTGCCACCAGCGCGGTGCGCTCTTACCGCACCATTTCACCCTTACCCTTTCAGGCGGTATATTTTCTGTGGCACTTTCCGTAAATTTGCATTTCCCAGGCGTTACCTGGCATCTTGCTCTGCGGAGCCCGGACTTTCCTCCGTATTAAATTAATACAGCGACTGCCTAGCTCACCCCTAATATCAAATTATACCATTACTATGCCTAAGTTATTTATTTTTAATTAACAATGCTCGTTCATATAGTTCATTGCGACCAAGATCTAGTAGCTCACTGGCAATAGCGACTGTTTTTTTAAGCGGTAGTTCTTCAAGAAGTAGCCGAAGTATTTTATCGATCTTTTCTTGAGAAACCTGCTCTTTTTGGGTTTGACCTGAAACCAAGACCACAAACTCTCCGAGTTGCTGTTTAGGATCTTGCTCTAAAATCAAGCTTAATTCCTGCAGTGTTCCCTTCAAGATAGTTTCAAATTTTTTAGTCAATTCTCTTGCAATAACCGCTGTTCGGTTTCCTAACGTGTTTTGCATATCTGCTAATGCGCAGAGGATCCGATGCGGAGATTCATAAAAAATAAGTGTACAAGGTAAATCTTTTAAGTCTGCTAAGCGCTGAGTTCTCATCGAGGTCTTATTCGGCAAGAATCCCTCGAAGTAAAAATGCGGTTCAGGAATACCTGCCACACTCAAAGCCGCAATTGCCGCACAGGGGCCAGGAATGGGAACGACTGGAAAGCCGTGTTGTCTAATAATATTAACTAATTGAGCGCCTGGATCACTAATTAAGGGTGTTCCTGCATCGGTAATATAAGCAACGCTTTGGTTTTGCTGAAGAAGCGCCAATACTTTGGCACTTTGCTCCTGCTCATTGTGTGCATGCAACGCTAATAACGGCACATTAATACCATAATGAATTAATAACTTTTTGCTTTGACGAGTATCTTCAGCCGCAATGAGTTGCACTTCTTTTAAAGTATCAATTGCTCGTACCGTAATATCACCGAGGTTTCCGATGGGGGTGGCAACGACATATAATTTAGCCTCATTTGGCATATAGGCTCCTGGAGTATAATTTTGGCACGTCGTTCACTTCTGTCATTCCTGCGCGGGAATGACACCGAGCATCATCCCACACAACAAATTGGTAACAAAGCAGAAAAGAAGGCCTGTCTCTTTCTGAAAAAACAGGGGTTAAAACTCATGACCCGCAACTATCGTTGTTCTTATGGGGAAATAGATTTAATTATGGAGGACCGACAAACTTTGGTTTTTGTGGAGGTACGCTATCGATCCAACACGATGGTCAAGGCACTTGACACAATTGATCACCATAAACAACGCAGAATTATTCTGGCCGCAATGCGTTATTTACAATCTAATCCTACCTGGAAAGCGTGCCGCTTTGACGTAGTGACCTTTGAGCCACGTGCTTTTGATGTTGAGATTTTCTGGCTAAAAGATGCTTTTCAGGTAGAATAATCGACTTAAAAGACCTCCTTGAAGTTCTGTCAGGACAAATCTCATGAGTATAATCGAACGAATAAAACACAACTTTCATGAAAGCATTGCCACAAAAACTCTTGCTGGCGAACTACTCCCGGAAGTCATTGCACGTGCCGGTAACCGCATGGCAAAGGCGCTGATTGAAAATCAAAAAATCTTATGCTGTGGTAATGGTGGTTCTGCGGCTGATGCCCAGCATTTTGCGTCTGAGCTTATTAATCGTTTTGAAACGGAACGCCCAAGCTTACCAGCTATCGCTTTGACTACAGATACTTCAACTATCACTTCTATTGCCAACGACTATCATTTCGACGAAATTTTCACACGCCAAATTAAAGCGTTAGGCCAACCTGGCGATATTTTGTTAGCGATCTCGACCAGCGGCAATTCCAAGAATGTTTTAAATGCTATAAAAGTAGCTCAGGATCGTCACATGATCGTGGTTGCACTGACCGGACGTGATGGGGGTCAAATTGGTGCTGCCTTAAATTCACAGGATATTGAAATTCGTGTTCCAGCTCAATCCACGGCTCGCATTCAGGAAACTCATTTATTAATCATTCACTGCCTTTGTGATTTGATAGATCGCGTTTTATTTAGCAACGTTTGTGAGGTTATTGACCAGACCTTAATTTAGCAATGAAGGATAATTAAAATGAAAAAACTATTGCTCTTAGTTGCCCTCTTTAGCACAACCCTATCTGGCTGTTTACCAGCAGCTTTTGTTGCCGGCGCAACCGCTGGCGGTGCCGTAATTGCAGACCGACGTAGCTTTAAAACTATCGTCCAGGATAAGAAAATTACCTGCCAATCATTGATCCAACTTAATTCAGACCCAGATTTGAAAAAGCAATCACATATTTCGGTCGCCACTTTTAACCGCGTCGTTCTACTAGTGGGCGAAGCACAAACACCTACAGCACGAAACCGAGCCTATGAGTTAGTTAAAACCGTGCCGAATATCCGCCGCATCACCAATGAAATCATTATTGGGGAACCTGTGTGCGCTAAAGAAATTTCTGCTGATGTTTGGATGACGACCAAAGTTAAAGCTGCCATGCTGGCTGAAAAAGGCCTTAGCTCAACGCAAATTAAAGTTATCACTGAAGATTTCATCGTATATCTCATGGGACTTGTTACCCATCATCAAGCCGATCTTGCAGTCGACGTGGCACGCACTGTCACCGGCGTTAAGAAAGTTGTTACTCTCTTTGAGTATGTTAATTAAATGCGTTATTTACTGTTATTGTTGTTATTACTGGCCTCAGGCTGTGTCAGTAGCGCCTTCTCAGGCGCTAATGTTGTTTATCGACATAAATATCTACAAGACGATGTTAGTAATTATGCAATTCGAATTGGTAGCTGGAATACTCTTAGGAAACAATTTCCTCAAGAATTGCTCAAACCGATCCATTTAACCGTTTTTCACAAAGTCGTTTTAATAACTGGACAAGTACCCAATCAAGAAGCACGAGCACAGATCGAGCAAGCTCTAAAATGTGTTCCTAAAATTGCCAGAATTTATAATGCGACAACGATCGAACCTCCTGCCACCACTGGTGAGCAAGTCCAAGATAGTTGGTTAACGACCAAGGTGAAATCCAAAATTATTGCTTCCGACCAACTTTATGCCGATAAGATCATTGTGGTCACAGAGAAACGTATCGTTTACCTCGCAGGGATCATTACCCAGCAAGAGGCGGATTGCGCGATTGCACTTGCCAAATCAACCGATGGCGTCAAACAAGTAGTCACCATCTTCTTCTTTATGACCATGCCTGAAATCTAGCAACTTTGTTTTTTAACCAACGGATACTAAATGGAACAATTAACTCTGCCACAATTATTCGCCGTTTGGGCATTGCCCGTTTTGTTTGCTATTACGGTCCACGAAGCAGCACATGGCTGGCTTGCTAATATATTTGGTGATGATACTGCCAAATCTTTAGGGCGAGTAACCCTTAATCCCATAAAACATATTGATTGGTTAGGCACGATAATTTTACCAGCCGTCATGTTAGCCACCACAGGCATGGTGTTTGGTTGGGCGAAGCCCGTTCCAGTGAACTGGAGCCGATTGAGAAATTTACGACTCGATATGGCGCTAGTAGCACTGGCAGGACCTGCTGCTAATTTTTTGATGGCGTTTATCTGGGGAGGCATCGCAAAATTTGGGTTGTATTTGTTAAGCTTCAAGTACGATTGGGCTCGCGCGATCGTTTATATGGGCATCGCCGGGGTCAATATTAATTTGATTTTAATGCTATTAAATCTTATTCCACTACCGCCACTTGATGGTAGCAGGGTTCTTTATAGCGTGCTTCCTGCCAGATTGACGTTAACTTTACAGCATCTTGAATTTACCGGCCTGATTATACTGATGGTTTTACTGATCACCGGCATCCTAACACCGATAATTATTGTCCCTTCAATATTTTTGAAGAATTTAATTCTTGGTCTCTACGGAATTTAAAAATTTTTCTAAATTTCGATACTGTTGCCAATCTACTTTACTGAAATCACCACTAAACAGTGGGATTGTTTTAAGCCACATAGCACGATTGGCAGGACTCTTTAATTCCGGATGATCGACCAGAATTTGCTGAAAAGTTTCCTCAGGGTGAACAGCAAGATAACGCTGACTCTCATTCAACGCTAAGAAAAAACGTTTCAAGCGCTCATCGCCAACTCCTTTCTTAGCAATAAACACTAATTCGCTGTAACTAGGAACGCCGTAATCTTCAGGGTAAAAAGCACGTCCTGGTTGCCCGAGAGATTGCAGCTCGACCAATTCAATATTGCGCATGATACCAATCGCCGCCATCGTCTTCTTGGTCAACAAAGCTTGAAGAAGACTGTAATGGACGTTGATCGGTTGTACTTGATTGATATGTACATTCACCTTTTGCAACATCCGTTGCAAAAAAATTAGATCGATTTGAGGTGAGGAATAAGCAATCGTTTGGCTTTTAAGTTCATCTAGTTTATGTATAGGGCTCGAAGCCAATACCACTAAACAGTTCAAAGGTTGCCTGATGAGAGTTCCAACCTGTTCAATTGGAAGCCCCTGCGCAATTTCAACAATCACATGTGGTTGATAATCAATGGCTAGATCAGCTTTTCCAATGGCAATCCACTTTGGAGGATCAGTAGGATCGGCTGGGCTTATAACCTTTACCTCTAATCCGTATTTTTTAAAAATGCCATATTTCGAAGCGACTAAAATGGGGGCATGGTTGGCATTTGCAAACCAATCTAAGACGACTGTAAAGTTATTTGCTTGAATTTTTGCTGCAAAAGACCCAGATATTAGGGGAAGGAGCAAAAAAACAACTCCAAAAACGATATATTTTGCAATTTTGCCTAAAAACATGGTCACGACTCAAGTATTCTTATGATAAAATAATATTAATTTCAAATTTAATGAGGCTAGCGTCAATGAATACCCATATTGAAATAAGAGGCACTAACTATGATGATTGGGATCAAGACTCGCTCTCTATAAATCCAGCCCAGTCTATACCACTCACTATTAATCCGCCATCAACAACCCTAGTACACAATTGGAATCTTACTGCTAGCCCTTCAGTGCCGAAGTTACTCGATTGGAATATTACTACACAGCTTGATGATGAGGACGACGACTCCTATCGTAATAGGTTAGAGGCTATAGGAGGCGTGCTTGCACAAACAATTAACGAGAATCCTAGCCTAGCAGTTATTGGGCTTCAAGATATCCCTGACGATGATGATTATAGCGACATTCTACTTAATGCTTTGGAAGAAGGCCTTGGCCCTGAGGTCGCAGAAAAATGGGATTTTCGTAGTTACTATAAACGTAAGGATGAGAGCGACTATGGTGTTCTCACCTTAGTTAACACCGCAATGCTAGACGTAACTGCCACTCCTGATTTTTCTCCAGAAGAAGAGGAGGATGAAAATGGTGATGTGCTTCCCGCTAGGTACACCGCACAAGTTACAGATCTCAAGCTTAAGAAAAGAACACCAGCTGACCCTGATCCCAACATTGCTTTTCGTTTTGTCAATTACCGCTTTGATTATGGTACCAATGACGAACGAAGAGAAGATGTGGATAATTTTTATGAAGATTATACTGGCCAAGTAGTCGTTGCGGGACAATTCCATGGAATGGAAGACTTGAATAATGCAAATGAGGATGATGAGACTAAATTCTCCCAAAACAATGCTAATGGATTCCTTTTTCAGCATGATCCAGCCACCTTTAGGTTTACGCCGGCACCTGTTTTGCCACTTGTTGAAACTGAAAGCCCATTCCCTTCAAAGATTAAATACAATGATCTGGCGCAAAACTTTACTAGTAAGGGCTTTACGGTCACAAGAGATATTCCTCAGGATTTGGTCACACTGACTAAAGGCCCAGATAAAGTTGAAATAAAAAAAACCTCTACAGATCGACTTTCCTTCAAAGCAAATAACAGCTCAGATGAATCTCTAAGAACAATGGCTGAAGCCGCTGAACTTTGTTTGCAAAAGGGGACAAAAGTCAAAATTGAGGTCACCTGTGCAGATCCTAACCGTGCAGCAGATGTCGAAGCTGTTAAAAATAAAGCCTGGTTAGAGTATGTTAAGAAAGGCTTTGAGGTTGAAGGTCCGTTGCCATCGGAAGCTTTTCGCGAGGCAAACAGAACTGTGTTAGAAGCTTTGCCAAGAGGTGAAGAAAGGTTCTTTCCAAGACCTGCTGCAGGCCCCGGACGAGGACCTTAAATCTAAATGTAGCCTGGGTTGCATCCAGGCTACATTATTAGGCTTTCAGTAGTAAATTGACGAGCCCATACAAAGCCATCGCCAACACCATAATTACGATCACACAGGCAAACATCAAGTCTATTGCCAATCTTGCATTGGCATTCAGCATTAAAAATCCTAATCCTTTACTGGCACCAATCCATTCACTCACAATCGCACCAATGGGCGCTAACACTACGGCAACACGAACACCATTCGCAAAATAAGGTTTGGCTCCCGGCAATTGCAGATGCCAAAGAACTTTGCTCTTTTTACCATGCATGACCTTTGCTAGATCCAGCCAATCGGACGAGGTTTGTTTGAGGCCATAGTACAAAGCACTTGCTACTGGAAAAAATAGCATCAAGGTAATTGTTGCAATTTTACTGAGCATTCCATAGCCAAACCAAAGAACGAGAATCGGTGCCACTGCAAAGGTAGGTACCGCTTGGCTAATGACCATCAATGGCAGCAACCAATAGCCTATTGATGGGATGAGATACATGATAATCGCTAATAAAGATCCTAAAAAAATCCCTAGTAACAAACCACTGAATGTTTCAATTACGGTAGGTATCGTGTTACTAAGAATTAATCCAAAATTATTTTTAAAACTTTCAAACACTTGCCAAGGGCTTGGCAGGATATAGGAAGGAAAATTAAAAAGCAGTACAATGACCTGCCATAGTAATATCAATCCGACAATGATTAGCAAACTTCTTCGAATCAATTGCTTTGTGCCTTTGTTGCGTGGCTCAATTGCTCTAAAATCTGGCCATGAGTTTCCAACAAAACTTTATCGGTCAAAGGGCGCGGCGGTTGATTTGGCAACTCAATTTCAGAGGTAATGCGAGCAGGACTGCCTGACATAATATAGACATGATGCCCCAAGCGAAGCGCCTCTAACGGATCGTGAGTGACTAATAAAACTGTTCGTCCAGCAAATAACTCTGCGGCAAGTTCTTGAATATAGGCTCTAGTAATGACATCAAGCGCTGCGAATGGTTCATCCATTAAAACAACAGGCTTATCTTCAAATACCGTACGAGCCAAAATAGCTCGTTGTCTCATACCACCCGATAGTACCGGGGGTTTTACAGCTACGTATTTTTCTAAGCCTACTTGCTCCAGCAACTGCTTTGCTCGATCGTAATCTTGAGTCGTAACCTTAATACCTCGAAGTTTTAGACCAATGACGACATTTTCGACAATGGTCAACCAAGGTAACAGTGATTCTTGTTGGGCCATATACGCGATGCGATTCGCTAAAGGTAAGTTATCTGACGCCCTCATCATCTTCAAGGAAACATCACTGGCTAAGCCCGCAATAAGACGTAACAAGCTTGTTTTGCCTACTCCGCTTGGACCTAATAAACATGTCCATTTTGAAGCCAATAGTTTGAGATTTAAATCTTGAAATAAAAGGTGGTTTTCATAAAGTAAAGTGGCTCCTTTGATTTCAATACCAGGAGCATTCAACGATGTTACTCGCGGTCTTTGACCACTTTAAGGTGTGGTCTTTTTGCAGGAGTTTTTTTCTGGCTGAATTTACTATCATCAGGTGGCAGTTCTCCACCTGGCTCATCGCCAAAGAACATACCTTGGCCATTTTCTTGAGCATAAATAGCTTCAACGGCATGAATTGGGGCCGAAATATGTCGGGAAATACCTCTAAAGCTAGCATCGAAACTCAGGGTGGAGTTGCTGACTTGCAGCGCAAAAACAGCTTCTGGATGAATGTTAAATACTATTTTGCCATCATTAATATATTCGCGAGGCACTTGGACATCCGGTACATCAGCATTCACAATAATATACGGCGTTAAGCGATTATCATTGATCCATTCAAATAAAGCGCGAAGCAGATAAGGTCGGCTAGAGGTCATGATGATCCCTTAGTTCCCGTTCAGCTTCGGTCAAACTCGCTTGGAATGACTCTCTTTGGAATAGTTTTTTCGCATAAACTTTTATGGCATTCGCTTGGGTCGGCAGTTCAATATCAAGGGACGGTAAACGCCACAATAATGGCGCTAAATAGCAGTCTACTAAAGAGAATTCTTCACTCATGAAGTAAGGCATGCTAGCAAAGATTGGCGCCAATGAAATTAAATTATCTCGTAATTCTTTTCTGGCCGCGTCTTTGTTTGTTTCATCACCTTCTAACGCTTTATTCAATAGTTGATACCAATCATTTTCGATGCGATACATCATTAATCGACTTTTGGCACGCGCTACTGGATAGACCGGAAGTAAAGGTGGATGTGGAAAGCGTTCGTCTAAATATTCCATAATAATATTAGACTGATAGAGAACGAGGTCTCTGTCTACTAAGGTTGGCACTGATTGATAATGATTTAATTCCAATAATTCTTCAGGGGGATTCTCAGGATCAACGTTTAGAATATCAACGCTGACGCCTTTTTCAGCGAGTACAATGCGAACTCGATGGCTATAAGGACATAATGCTCCTGAGTACAAGGTCATGACAGAGCGCTTAAGGACAGTCATCAAATCACTCCTTAAAAATCAGCTGGATCTTAGATAAATGCCTAGAACAACTAGGCATTTTTGAAAAGGATGAAAAGCGAAAAGAATATTAACGCTTCGAAAATTGTGAAGCTTTTCGAGCTTTTTTGAGACCTGGTTTTTTACGTTCTACGACTCTGGCATCTCGGGTCAGGCAACCTTTTTTTCTTAATGCTTTGCGCCAGCTATTTTCGCCTGGTTCTTGACCTTCGGGTAAATCGATTTCATCGTATTGAACCAATGCTCTTGATAGCCCATGACGAATTGCACCGGCTTGACCAGTACTACCACCACCCCGTACAGTCACGAAGACGTCGAATAGATCGGTAGATTCTACAATGACTAAAGGTTCCCGAACCATCACTCGTGAAGTTTCACGAGAAAAATACTTATCTAAAGGCAATTTATTGACAACAATGTCGCCCTTACCTTTGCGAATGAAAACGCGTGCGGTCGCAGCTTTACGACGACCGGTACCATAATTCTGTGTTTTAGCTTTTGCTCGTGGCATGAAAATAACCCCGTTTAAATATCTAGTATCTCAGGCTGTTGTGCCGCATGAGGATGGGCAGTACCTGCATAAACTTTTAATTTGCGAAACATTGCTCGACCTAAAGGACCCTTTGGCATCATACCTTTGACCGCGATTTCGATAATGCGTTCTGGTGATTTTTGCAACATGTTTTCAAAAGAGGTTGCTTTAATGCCCCCTGGATAACCTGAATGATGATAATAAACCTTATCATTAGCCTTGTTGCCAGTTACCTGAACTTTCTCGGCGTTAAGGACAATAATATAGTCACCGGTATCAACATGTGCTGTGTATTCTGGTTTATGTTTGCCTTTTAGTCGAGTTGCAATTTCACTTGCAAGACGGCCTAAGGTCTTATTGGTTGCATCAACCAGATACCAACTCCGACGTACTGTATCAGGCTTAGCACTATATGTACTCATCAAGCTGCTCCAAGAAATGAAAAGGGAAGAATCTTACAGTAATCGCATAATATATACAATACTTTCAAAATTGACAACTAAGTGACGAGATTTGTCGACTGCATTAGATAAAAAGTTATTTTAAGCCTTAAATTTACGTGCAATTTAATTTTAATGGTGGTATCTTGCGCAACGGGATATAAGCTTACTACAACACGTGGAGCTAATACCTCAAGGATTTTGAGGATTAGCACTTATTTTTCACATTTTTATGAGGGATTAAAATGCCAAAAACAACACCTAAGAAAACGGCTAAAAGCAAGGCTGCACCTGCTAAGAAATCATCAAGCGTTGCACCTAAGAAAAAAGTTAGCGTCAGCGAACCATTTACTAAGTCTCAAGTTCTTAACTACATTGCAGATTGCTCTGGGTTAAAGAAGAAAGATGTCACCAATGTTATGTTGGCATTAGCTGATTTAATGGAATTACATCTTAGCAATAAACGTGGTCCAGGCGAATTCGTCGTACCAGGTTTAATGAAGTGCCGAGTGGTTAGAAAACCTGCGACCAAAGCTCGCAAAGGTATCAACCCATTCACTGGCGAAGAAACCACTTTCCAAGCCAAACCTGCACGTAATGTCGTTAAAATCAGACCCCTTAAAAAACTTAAGGATATGGTTCAATAAATTGCTAAAAGTCCCCGTTTACGGGGACTTTTCTCTCCTTACTACCCCCTCTATAACTCAACCTCTTAAAAGACTATAATAGTAGTATCTATTTAGCCTTAAGCTTTTACTCATTGGCTTTAAACCATAAGATTTTCTTAATGTAAGCACTTTATAATCATTAAAAGAATTTCTAACTTATGAAAGGTGAACTATGCGATCTCCTATCGAAACGACAACCACAGCTATAGGTACCCCTGCACTTATTAATACCACAGTGAGCAATGTTGTTGCAGACCAAGCGACTAAAGAGCGGCTTCGCGAATTAGATGCATTATTGCGACGCAGAATTGCTGCACTGACTGATGACGACCTCAAAAATGGTTTATTAGCTAGGCTCGATGCGGATAGAGACCTTATCGCAACAGCTGGTGTCGATCGCTTAAACGACGCTCGCGACAAGGATCTACTTGATCCAAATTGTGAGAAAAATAAAGGCTTAAATGATCGCCAAGCTAGAACTAAACAAACGTTCACCACACGCTTACAAGGTAACGCTGCTGCAAATGAGATTAATTCATTGCTCGGCGAAATGTCTGAGGTGCGATCCGGATTATTTCAAAAATATCTTCAAGATTTCGACAGAAAAGCTCACGAAAAAGGTTATAACGCATTCAACGATTATATGGGCAGGTCACGACCTAACGAAGTCACCGCTCGCCTACCAGGTCAACCTCGTCCAGCCATTAATTTACGGCAGGAACTTGGTCAACAATCTACCGTGACAAGCGCTCAAAATGCGAATAGAAAAGTAGAATTTTTAGCTGATGGTAATTCTGCAAAAAGTGAAGATCCAGTAGCGCTCGGTCTTGGAATGGTGGCTGATGGCAAAACCAGCATAATTTTTGGTGGCCATCCAAGACGCGCTCTAGCTGCTGCGCGGGCTGCTTTAGACGCAGGCGCTGAAGATGTGGACTTAGAAGAAGCCACTCAAAATGCGATGTATGTTTCTAGCGGTCTTTTCGATAGTTTCGATGAAGCCAAGGCTCTTCGAGATGAATATGATCGACTAAGACAAAGAGTTCAAGCAATGAAATTTGCACGACTCAATTCTGCAACATCGGTCTTCAATGATGACGTCACGGAAGCTAGGCAACATGCGGAAACTTTTGGCAAAATCTCCACCCCACAAGGCCAGTTAGATTTCTTGCGTACTCTAAATTCTAATCAACAAGCTAGACTCGCTCTGGAACTTAAAGCACTTAATGAGGGGGTTGGCGACGGCACTCCTTATCGATTAGGAGAAGCGAAACTCGACGAATTTAATTACATCAGTGGTCTTTTGGCCGCGAATGATGGACCACGATGGACTCAAGGCTTAACGGCAGGATTCCAAGATGCTTATTCCAGAATTCAAACTGAACCACAACAATTAGAGGCTTTCAAAGCACTTACAGATCCTTATGAAGCAGCTAAGTTTATTGCAAATATCAAAACACCCAGAGCACGTGCTCGTTTTTACGCCGAGATTGATAACATGCCACAAAATGCTGTTAATCTGAACTTTACTAATGAAGTGCGAGCAGCCTGTTTAGCAGCACAAGTCGAACGTCGTTTTAAGCTTGCTAGTAATGACCCTAAGTCGACAAGAGAGAACTACCAAATGTCTGCAGCCAAGAATGATCCTGCAGAGGTAAATGAAATCTTAAGAGGCTGCTCGGCTCAAGAGGTAACTCGAATTCAGGGTATGTATCATCAATACTTTGACCGCTTAAATTGTAAAGTAACCCGATTTACTCCTGCTTATCAGGCACGTCCGCTTCCTGAAGGGAGAGCTGTCCAAAGGAACGTCACATATAATCCAACTACCGGTGATTTGAAACTTCCAACCGATGGTGTTGAAGAGTTTTATGCTAAGGAGGAATTCGATGAGACTCAAAGGGCCAGTCATCCGCGACCTTCAATATTAGATAATAAAGAAAAAGTTAGCCGCTATCTTAGTTTTAGCAAGATTGTTAGCGAACGAGTCGAACATTTGCGCAACTCCCCTCAAGATATTTTGCAAAAAGCTGGACCGGCAGCTCAAAGTGTAGAAATATCGCCCCAAGAACTTCCTCGCGCAAGACTTTAAGGACTAGGAGTTTTAGATAGAATTAATGACGGGCAATTCTTTTTGATGCGTTCATACTTGGCTTCTTCTTCTACCGAAGGGACATAGCCCGT
>JAGVJZ010000031.1 GCA_020050845.1 Gammaproteobacteria bacterium | reverse complement strand
GTGACCTTGGATCCGGATAGTGTATTTTATTTGCTTTATGAAGAAGATTATAAACGATTGAATAAAAATCAGAACGTCAGCGCAATTCGTGCTGAATATATGCCCACGATCAACGCAACAAATTTGATTGATTTCTTGGCACACTTCCCGAAATGTACGAATCTAAGCTTGCAAGGTAGTGAAAATATCACCGATGAAGCCTTTAAGCTCGGAGGACAGTTTGAGCCAGGAATTCTGCAGAATATCACCCGACTCGATTTGAGTTTCACGGGTGTAACCTCAGGTTTTGTGGAGGAAATGAAACGGGCATTAAAAGATCGTGCTACCCCTATTACGATTATCTATGAACAGTTGCCCCCCATTGTAGAAGGTCAGACAGATCATCAACGTAATTATATTAAATACACTCGGGAAATTTATAATTTTAGAGAAGAAGATTTAATTGCCAGATTGCGCGATGCGATTCAAAAGAATCAGCCGCGGTTGGTGATTTTCTACCGCACTTGCATCGAGATCTTCCATTCGAATCTGCTTTTTTTACTACCTGAATTAGCCAGAATGCCGGTGCTGCCGATCGAAAAAGAATTCACCGACTTCACCATCAAGATGGAAAGAAGGAATATCCAAATTAATCGAGCACTTTGGCAAAATCGATCAGGATATTGGGCTCAACAATTTGGACCTGGTGGGCAGTATCATTTAGTTGACGAAGCAGAATTAGATGAAACACACGAGTTTGAATCTGCAGAGGCGCAAGTGAAAAAGTTTACCGCCTTCCAGATCGAACTTATCGACCGGTTTATGAGGTTAGGTGTTTTAGGCCTAGACGGTAGAGGAATTACCTTTGATGAAGCCCTCGATCTTTTACCTTTGGCAGCCACATTAAGGATACCAACGTTAGAAGTTGAATGCTTTAAAGCGCTAGAAAGGCAATTGAACACAGTACAATCGGTTAAAGTCATTCAAGCACTATTGGAACTACAAGCGACCGTTTACAGCATTGCAAACTTTAAACAAAAGTGTTGGGAGGTACTAAGTCTAAAGCTAGATACTTTGTTAGACAGACAGCTTCAAACTTTAGTGCAGCATGCAGATCAGATAATTGGTTTGCTAAAAACACGCAACAATTTAAATGCTGATGAACGTAAGATCCAAAAAATGATGCTTGAAATAAAAGAGCGTTGCGAAACCATCGTTACTCGACGCGTACAAGCCCAATTCGGAGGCCGTCGAGCGAATCCGCTTCCTGCACCAACAGGCGATGCAGATATAGATGCAGCCATTTTAGCATCTCTAGGATTAACATAGTTCTTGATTCCAGACACACCACTCCACTATAAGATCTTAAAAAAAGAATTATAGTGGAGTGATGTGTGTCTAAAACCTTACTTTGTGCTTTAACTGTCTTATCCTTTTTGTTTTCTGCATCTTATGCTCAAGAGTCGATTATAGGCAGCGAAGATGCCTATTCCTTCAATACCGATGTGCGGATTCCGGATGATTTCAACGATGAAACCCAGGTGCGAAATTTTTTCTCGCTTGAGGGCGCCTTTGACGTCATCGGTAAATCGAAATTTAAACGCAGCGACCCATTCAATGGTCAAGATGTCCGTTTCAACCGTGCCAATATCGATTTGTTTTATGTGAAAATGCTCTCCTGTTGTGATGCCATTATGGCAGGTATCGGATACGGCCATACCTATCTAGATTGGAATGAAAACCCATTTTTCAACGAGACAGATTTTAATACAATCAACGTGTCACTCGGAGGATACACCAAACGCTTCTGTCATTGGTTGTGGAAAGCGGCGGTTACAGCTGAGTTCAGCACGAAGAAGTGGGATTTTGCCGATTACACTCTGTATAACGCAACTTTATGGGGTCGTTATGGCTGGGACAATTGCTTCTGTAATGATCTAGGATTAAACTTAGGTTTTATCGCACGGGCTGGATTAGAAAAAGAGTGGTGGATTCCTTTGGTAGGATTGGATTATAAGTGGGGACGTTGGGAATTAAATGCGATCTATCCCGTGAATATGGCGTTGATTTATCACATCAATTGCAACTGGTCAGCAGCGGTAGCGGGACGGATTTGGGATGTTCGCCATCGCGTAGGACCTAATGAGAATTTCTCCAACGGGATTTTTGAATACCGCAATTCCGGTGTTGAGTTTGCCCTAACCTATGAGGTGGACCCGATTTTGTCAGTCAACGCCCACGTGGGTAGCACTCTCGGAAATGGCCAATTGCGTATCTATAATCAGAATGGGGGAGATAGACAGAAGTTGCGTTTTGGCGCAGCACCTTATTTTGGTTCGGCTATAACTCTTAGGTTTTAAAGTATAAATTAATCGCAAAGAAGCAAAGGGGCAAAGATCGGCAGAATCGCCATTTCTTTGCCCCTTTGCTTCTTTGCGATTAATTTTTTATTTTTTATTTATTGGTTAGCGCTTTTATTTGCGTCAGAATCTCATTAAAATTGGGTTGCTCGGTCACTTCTTTCACATACTGCACATATTTGATGGTGCCGTTTGGATCAATGACAAACACTGCACGGCTTAACAGCTGCAGTTCTTTGATCAAGGTCCCATACGTTTTGCCAAAATCTTTATTTTTGTAATCGGATAAGGTTTTGATATTGTCGACATGGGATGCTACGCACCAGCGTGATTGCGCGAACGGTAGATCCATGCTGACCGTGACGATTTTGACGTTGTCTCCTAATTTTTTAGCCTCTTCGCTAAAACGTTTGGTCTCTAAATCGCATACTGGTGTATCCAAAGAAGGGACTGATGAAATGACAACAATATTTCCTTTGTTGAACGAAGATAATTTTGCCGATCCCATATTGTTATCGGTCAGTTCTACG
>JAGVJZ010000050.1 GCA_020050845.1 Gammaproteobacteria bacterium | reverse complement strand
ATCCCCTAATCACCAGCTGGCACCAAAATCTCCCGTGTACCATTTGATTCCATAGGGCCTACCAAACCCGCCATTTCCATTGCTTCTACCAGACGAGCGGCGCGATTATAGCCAATTTTTAACCGCCGTTGAATGTTTGAGATCGAAGCCCGTCTTGATTCAATCACGATCTGTACCGCTTGATCGTAAAGTGGATCAGATTCGCTATCTCCTTCAGCATTGGCCAATAGATCGCCATTGCCACCATCGGCTACCTGCAAGATTTCTTCGAGATAATCTGGACGACCTCTACGTTTCCAGTCGTGTACCACCCGATGGACCTCGTCATCTGCAACATAAGCACCATGAATACGAACGGGTACTCCAGTACCTGGCGCTAAGTACAACATGTCGCCATGTCCTAACAGTTGCTCTGCGCCTTGTTGATCTAAAATGGTACGAGAGTCAATTTTTGAAGAGACTTGAAAAGCAATCCGGGTAGGAATATTCGCTTTAATTAGCCCAGTAATCACATCAACTGAAGGTCGCTGTGTTGCTAGTATCAAATGGATACCTGCTGCTCTAGCTTTCTGTGCGATTCTGGCAATGAGTTCTTCTACTTTTTTGCCAACCACCATCATCATGTCGGCAAATTCATCCGCTAAGACAACAATATAAGGTAATTCTTGTAGTAATTGCTGCTCTGTTCCCATTCCTTCTTGCCAGAGAGGATCGAGTAACGGTGCGCCTTTCTTCTTTGCATCTTTAACTTTCTGGTTGTAACCAGCAATATTCCTAACACCCAAGGAAGCCATGAGTTTATATCGACGTTCCATTTCGGCGACACACCAACGCAAGGCACTGGCTGCATCTTTCATATCGGTCACGACTGGAGTTAATAAATGAGGAATGCCTTCGTAGATAGCTAACTCCAACATTTTAGGATCGATCATGATAATCCGAAGTTCCTGCGGTGATGCTTTAAACAGTAAACTTAATAGCATGGCGTTAAGTCCAACCGATTTACCTGAACCTGTCGTGCCTGCTACGAGCAGATGAGGCATCTTGGCCAGATCAACGATAACTGGATGACCAGCAATATCTTTACCTAGAGCCAAAGCTAAAGGTGAATTGGTATTTTCGTACTGAGAGGAAGCGAGTACTTCGCGAAGTCGAACCATTTCACGATGTTGATTAGGCAGCTCAAGACCAATCACAGGCTTACCCGGGATAATTTCTACTATTCGAACGCTAATAACTGAGAGAGATCTCGCCAAATCTTTAGCTAATGTACTAATCCGGCTGACCTTAGTGCCAGCCGCAAGTTGTAATTCAAAACGAGTTACAACGGGTCCTGGATGAACCGCAACCACTTTAACGTCGATGCCAAAATCGTGAAGCCGTAGTTCAACTTCTTTTGACATATTTTCCAATTGTTGATTGGTATAACCCTTAGCAACTGCTTTGTCTGGCATATCGAGTAGTGAAATAGGAGGAAAGGTTCCTTCTAATCCAGGTTCATACACTACTGTTTCTTTTGGAACTACCGGTGGTCGACTCTCTTTTTTAGGCTTAGGTGCACTAGGGGCTAAATAATTTATGAATTCGTTTTCCTCTTCTTCTGCTTCTTCTTCCACTTTTATTTTTGGCTCTACCCGTACAATAGCGGGTTTGTCGAAAGTAGGCTCCGCTTTAACTGTCGGATTTTTGGTGAGCACCTTAGGTACTTGCTTTGGAATTGCTTTGAGCTTGGGAGTGATATTTTTTAAGCTATTTAAGCTAGAAGCTCGATCTAATACAAATTTGCCAATCGCATCAGCAATAGTTAACCACGACCAACCAGTAAACAAAGTTAAGCCTACTAAAAACAAAGCAAAGAGGATCAAACCTGAACCAGTCGCATTAAAAATTTTGAGCATGCTAAACCCTACGATATTGCCAATCACACCCCCTGCCGTAAAAGGCAGATGATCAGAAGGTGCAAAATGAAGGCTGGCAATACCAGTACCGGCAAAAAGGAATAACAAAAAGCCCATTGCTTTTAAATACATTAATGATGAATGATTACTGTCACTATTTGATTTGTGCTTTTGAAAGCTTTGCCACGCAGAGTAAGAAAACATGAAAGGAAACAAATAAGCCAGATAACCACAAATATACAACAGAATATCAGCAAGCCATGCTCCAGCTTTTCCTGCGGCATTGGCGATATCTTGAGTTTGACCGGTGTTTGACCAGCTTGGATCCGTTGCTTGATAAGTACATAAGGAAAGCAATAACAGCAAAGAGAGAGCTAGGATAAAAATCAATATCCCTTCTCGTAGCCGTTGATGCATTTTATACAACAACGAAAAACTGCTTTCTTTTTTCCGTACTCGTTTCACTGGTATCTCTCACTGATTAGATTATTTATTATCGTTAGTATGGTCCGTATTATACTCGTAGCGAGTATTTTAACTACACTCCATTTTTTTTACATGTTAAATTATTTTAAATATGACACTCACCTTTCTGAAGGAAATTATAAATGAGCGAAGTTAAACATCATCGATTAATTATTTTAGGTTCAGGCCCAGCAGGCTATACAGCAGCAGTCTATGCAGCACGAGCCAATTTAAAACCTGTCATTATTACAGGTTTAGAACAAGGAGGACAGTTATCCAAAACAACTGATGTCGATAATTGGCCAGGTGATGTGGAAGGTTTGCAAGGTCCTGCATTGATGGATCGGATGCTACGACACGCGCAACGTTTTGAAACCGAAGTGATCTTTGACCATATTAACTCCGTGAAACTTGATCAACGCCCTTTTCATCTAAAAGGTGAATTCCATGAATATACTTGTGATGCCTTAATTATCGCTACCGGTGCGACCGCAAAATATCTTGGCATACCTTCTGAACAAGCGTTTATGGGTAAAGGCGTTTCAGCTTGTGCTACCTGCGATGGCTTCTTTTTTAGAAATCAGAAAGTTGCTGTTATTGGCGGCGGTAACACCGCCGTTGAAGAGGCTCTCTACTTATCTAATATTGCCTCAGAAGTGCTTGTAGTCCATCGTCGAGACAAGTTTCGTTCAGAAAAAATATTAGCTAACAAACTCTTAGACAAAACAATTAATGGCAATGTCAAAATAGCTTGGTTCCACACATTGGACGAAGTACTCGGCACGGAGAAAGGAGTCAGTAGCATCCGCATCCGTAATGTCTTAGATAATCAACTTGCCGAATTCGATGTTAAAGGTGTCTTTATCGCGATTGGACATAAACCTAACTCCGATATTTTCCTAGGTCAGTTAGAGATGGAAAATGGTTATATCAAAGTAAAAAGCGGTTCTCATGGCGGCGCTACTGCAACCAGTGTCCATGGCGTCTTTGCCGCAGGTGATGTCACCGACTTTATTTACCGCCAAGCAATTACGTCAGCTGGTACAGGTTGTATGGCAGCACTTGATGCAGAAAAATATTGTGAGGATTTGAAGTAGAAACCCGCTACCTCTTTATCGTGCCCGTGTGCGTGCCCGCGCCCGAAATAAATTCGTGCGCGGGCACGCACACGAAGTGATGGACTGGACTGGATTAATAAGGTGTTAAAGTGAATCTCCCGCAAGGCGGGAGAACAAGAGGTCTATGCAGATGCAGGGGAATTTTCGGTTTTTGCAATTGGTTTAGCGGACTCTGTTATTTTTGTTGATTCTTGTTGAGTGTAATACCCGGCTAAGCCAAAACCAAACCCTGAATTGTAATGTGGGGTCGCAGCTTCATTTTTGACTGTGACATTGGTAGCTGCAAAGCTAGAAGTTACCAAAAAAGAAAACAAGGCTATAACACTAATAGTAATTTTCTTCATCTCTCTCTCCTAGAGGCAGTAAATAGTAATTCATAATTAGCCTGTGAAAACAGGTAGCCCAAAATAACAACTTAAGCTTAAAATCGCAACTTTTTTCGGTCTTTTGGGACGGGTTTTAAGAATTTTTATTGTGGATCAGATAGTTAGGTAGAGATAGAGGCAGCGCCAAGCCAATCCATGGCTCAGCACGTGCCAAGTGGGGCTAAGCCTTGATTTGAAGGCCTACGTAAGGGCCGTTGAAGCTGGTATTGATTGCTTGCAAGTTACCTGTTGCAAAAGCATCAAAACCATTGATTCGGTCTTCAACGTTAAAGTAATGATCAACTTGGTAACCGGCTTCCAAAGTCAATTTAGTACGTGTTGGGTTACAGAATTGATAGTTGTAGTTAACACCTAGCTTAGCATTTAAGTTAGGAACGACGTGAGGGTGTTTACCGCGGTGCTCTGAAGTGGTCACTTCAAAAACGTTTACGTCATCACCATCAAGCACAACTTCGTGTTGGAGGTGATTGCTTCTAACATTGCCCACGAGTAAGGAAGTGGTTGCCTGACCGACTACACCAAAGCCATTCCCAAGACTATATTCCACTGCAGTACCTACACGAGGACCAGCACCTTCAAATTTGCTCTTACGCTCAGTATTACCGACGAAGGCATCACCTAGTAGAAGGCCTGGATCAACCATAACGCCATCATAACGAGTCTTGAAGGAAGATTCTAAATCAGCAAGTCGCACACCACCGATTAATTTTACATGGGTGTTGCAGCCAATATTAAAATGCTGACCGAAATCAACATCTAACGTTTGATAGTTATAGCTAGCACTTGCCAAACTTTTATCTAAAATTACATCACCAGGGAAAATGAAAGGTGTAGTCGCTGCAATAAAAAATGGGCCAGTGTCTGCAACGCTATCTTTAGTGTGATGATTAAAATTGGTATAGGTTAAGTTAACGTCATTAGCTGTACCTTGGAAGATATAGCCCAAGCTTACGCTGTAACCCCAATCATAATCTGGTTTGACACTTTTAAGATGATTCTTAAAAATACCGCCAGGCGTAACTTCAGAGACAAATGCATAAGCGTTACCACCACTGGTTGGTCTTAAGTAAAGACCAGACACACCAAAGGTTACACCACCATTGTAGCAAGGAACCGTTACGTTGCAGGGAGAACGGTCTGAAGCAAGAGCACTAGCAGTCATTCCAGAAAGTAAAACAGTAAGTCCAAAGGTTATTTTTCTTATCATATGAAGCTCCAAATAATTATTATAATTAAGCTTCCTTCTTCCTTTTTTATATCCTTATAACTATTACCATAACATGGCTTAGTGGTAGTCTGTCAATCTCATATTGACACCGTCTCGCGACTTTAACAGTCGGCGTCCTTGGCCGCTGAATACGAGAGAAAAACGCTGTACTATCAAGCCAAGGATCCAGGGCTTGAACTTGAGTTGTCTCCAAATATACTTTCTCATAAGATTGGCGCTAGATCCCTCGCATGAAAGTAATTCGCATTCTGCATGTTCTTAACGACGAGGGACGACGGCTGCAGCAACTGTGTAGATACCTATAGACTTTGTTCGCGGGATGACGTTAGAAATAAAAGAAGGTCATAGTAGTGAAACTCAAAATTTTAATGTCTGAAACTGATGATTTTCCAGATGTTAGTCTAGCGCTAGAGGAGCCAAATGGATTATTGGCAGTGGGAGGCGATCTAAGTTTGCATCGGCTTATCACCGCCTATCAAAATGGAATTTTCCCTTGGTTTAATGCCGATCAACCGATTTTATGGTGGTCTCCGAATCCTCGCGCCGTTATTTTTTTAGATAATTTCAAAATTACCCGTAGCCTTCAAAAAATATTGCGTCACCAAGCTTTTGAGATCACGATCGATCAAAATTTTGAACAGGTGATTAAAGCCTGCGCTAGTCCTCGACCAAAACAAAAAGAGACTTGGATTTCAACAGATATGGTAGCGGCTTATTGCGCTCTACATCAGGCAGGCTATGCGCATTCAATCGAAGTTTGGCGTGACCATCAATTAATCGGAGGACTATATGGGGTGGACTGCGGGGGTATCTTTGCAGGAGAGTCGATGTTTTCCTTTGAATCAAATGGCTCAAAAATTGCCTTAGTGACCCTGGTAAATCATTTAAAAAAATTCGATTACCAACTCATTGATTGCCAGTTTAATAATCCTTTTTTGCAACAATTTGGTAGTTGCGACATCCCAAGAGCTGAATTTATAAAACTACTTAGGGCTTGTAAAAGTAGCTCGTCTAATACGGCGCTTTGTGCTTGGTCAAAATGATAGTATGATGATCAATTTTATTCAGAGGACTCATTGATCAATGGCAAAAGAAGATCAAATTGAAATGCAGGGTGTGGTTATTGAAACCTTACCCAACACTATGTTTCGCGTTAAGTTAGAAAATGGTCATATAATTACAGCTCACATCTCTGGACGGATGCGCAAAAACTATATTCGTATTTTAACGGGGGACACGGTTACCGTGGAGCTTACCCCTTACGATTTGACCAAGGGTCGAATCAGCTTTCGAAATCCAGATAAGAAAAAAGCAGCAGAAGAATAAAGCCCTAAACACCATTGAGCCTCAAGGCCCAATGGTGTGTTTGATTATACTTCTTCGGTGTTGATGACTAATTGATCTTCTTCAGCAGAGATAGTGACAGAACCACCGTTAGTTAGAGAACCGAATAGCAATTTATCAGCAAGAGGCTTTTTGATTTGCTCTTGAATCAAACGACTCATCGGTCTTGCACCCATCTTCTTGTCGTAACCATGTTTAGCTAGCCACTCCTTAGCACTAGTTGCGACAGTTAATCTCACAGATTTAGATGTCAAAACTGCTTCTAGTTCAGCTATAAATTTATCAACCACTAGATACAGCACTTCTGGGCTTAAGTGATTAAACTGAACGACAGCGTCCAACCTGTTTCGAAATTCAGGTGTAAACAGTTTTCGAATTGCTAGACCACTATCAGTAGCATGATCTTGCTCAATAAAACCAATGCTAGCTCGATCTATGAGCTCAGCACCAGCGTTAGTAGTCATCACGACTATTACGTGACGGAAATCCGCCGTACGACCATTATTGTCAGTCAGGGTGCCATGGTCCATCACTTGTAACAGCAAGTTATAGACATCGGGATGCGCCTTTTCGATTTCATCGAGCAGTAACACTGCATGAGGATGTTTGTTAATCGCTTCGGTTAACAAACCACCTTGATCATATCCAACATAACCTGGAGGAGCACCGATCAATCGAGAAACCGTATGTCTTTCCATATACTCAGACATATCAAAGCGTATCAGCTCGATTCCTAAGGTCTTGGCCAATTGACGGGTCACTTCTGTTTTACCAACCCCGGTTGGACCAGCAAACAAGAAGCTACCAACTGGTTTATCTGGCTCTCGCAAGCCAGAACGTGACAACTTGATGGCCGTGCAAAGAGACGCAATGGCATGCTCTTGACCGAATACCAAGTTTTTAAGATCGATTTCAATGTTCTTCAAGACTGTTTGATCTGATAAGGTAATGTGTCGAGTTGGAATCCGTGCAATCTTAGCAACCACTTCTTCGATATCTCGACCTCCAATGACACGGCGTCGTTTATTCGGTGGTTGTAATCGTTGGTATGCACCAGCTTCGTCGATGACATCAATTGCTTTGTCAGGTAAATGACGCTCGTTAATGTAACGATCAGAAAGCTCAGCAGCTGCTTTCAATGCTGTGAAGGTATATTTCACACCATGATAGCTCTCAAAACGACTCTTTAAGCCACATAAAATTTTATATGTATCGTTCACAGACGGTTCAGTAATATCAATTTTCTGAAAGCGCCTGGTTAAAGCACGATCTTTTTCAAAAATAGTTCGATATTCTTGATAGGTGGTTGAACCCATGCAACGAATCTCACCACTACTAAGCAGTGGCTTCAAAAGATTAGAAGCATCCATCGTACCGCCACTGGCCGCACCTGCTCCGATAATAGTGTGTATCTCATCAATAAAGACGATCGCGCCAGGATGGCGTTTGAGATCTTTCAATACTTCTTTGAAACGTTTTTCAAAATCACCACGATATTTAGTACCTGCTAATAACATACCCAGATCGAGTGCAAAAACTGTGCTATTCAAAATAGGCTCAGGTACTTTGTGTTCCACAATTAGTTTGGCAAGACCTTCTGCGATGGCAGTTTTACCGACTCCTGCTTCACCGACCAATAAAGGGTTATTCTTGCGTCGACGACACAATACTTGGACAGTTCGCATGATCTCTTCTTTGCGACCTATCAACGGATCAATACGACCTGTTTTTGCTTGTTCATTCAGATTAACCGCAAAGCGCTCTAAAGCGCTTTCATGGACGAATCCATCCCCAGGATCATGATCATTAGACCGCTCCAACGGACTCGGGCTGGCGTGATGATGATGATGAACTTTAGAGATGCCGTGAGAGATATAATTGACGACATCAAACCGAGTGACGTTTTCTTGACTTAAAAAGTAAACTGATTGACTTTCCTGTTCGCCAAAAATAGCTACTAAGACATTGGCCCCAGTGACTTCAGTCTTACCAGCAGTTTGCACTTGGATAATTGAACGTTGCAATACTCTTTGAAAACCTAGGGTAGGTTGAATATCAGAATCGTTGCCAACTGGCAAAAGTGGTGTCGTTTCATCAACAAAAATTCCCAAGCCAATCTTGAGACGATTTAAATCGGCTCCGCAAGCGACCAAGACTTCAACGGCGTCGGGATTATCAAGTAGGGCTAATAAAAGATGTTCAACCGTGATGAATTCATGGCGTTTATCTCTTGCTCGTTCAAAAGCATTATTGATTGATATTTCAAGTGCTCTGCTAAACATGTTGCACCTCCTTAACTCCTTATGCAATCTCCATACTGCACAATAGAGGGTATTCTGAACTACGAGCATAATTATTCACTTGAGCCACCTTCGTCTCTGCTATATCGTAAGTATAAACCCCACATATACCCTTCCCTTCGAAATGTACCTGCAACATGATTTTCGTGGCCCGCTCAATTTGTAGATTGAAAAATTTGACAAGTACTCCAACCACAAAGTCCATCGGTGTAAAGTCATCATTCATTAAAACAACCTTATATAAATTCGGTTTTTTAACTACGGGGCGTTGCTCTTCAATTACTGCTAACCCACCCCACTCTACTCTATTTTCACTCATCAATTTTGTCTCTCTACTTACTTTAAACATTAGACGATTTTAAACGCTTTTTCCTCTAGGCATGGAATTTTTAGAAGATTTTAGCTGTAGGCAGGTATTTGTAACCTAAATGGAGCCACAGCTCCATTTAGGTTAAAGGCTAATCATTGATATGAGAAATAACGGCATCACCGAATTCTGATGTTTTTAGCAGTTTGGCATCTGACATAAACCGGTGAAAATCATAGGTGACGGTCTTAGCCTTAATGGCTTCTTCCACGCCTTTATTCACTAAATCAGCTGCTTCGATCCAGCCTAAATAACGCAATAACATTTCACCTGAAAGAATAATCGATCCAGGATTAACCGCATCTTGGCCGGCATAGCGTGGAGCTGTGCCATGAGTCGCCTCAAAGACCGCAGTTTTGTCGCCAATATTGGCACCTGGCGCTATTCCTATACCACCAACCTGAGCGGCAAGCGCATCTGATAAGTAATCGCCATTGAGATTTAAGGTCGCTATGACGCTGTATTCAATTGGGCGTAACAGGGTTTGTTGCAGAAAAGCGTCAGCAATGGCATCTTTGATAACGATTTCATTACCAGTTTTTGGATTTTTTAGTACATGCCAAGGACCGCCATCTAAAGGCACGGCACCAAATTTTTCGACTGCAACTTGGTAGCCCCAATCTTTAAAGGCTCCTTCGGTAAACTTCATGATATTGCCCTTGTGTACTAAGGTCACTGAATCACGATCGTTATCAATAGCATACTGGATAGCACGGGTCACTAACCGACTTGAACCTTCTTTGGAAACCGGTTTGACACCAATACCGCAATGCTCGGGGAAACGTATTTTTTTAACCCCCATCTCATTACGTAAGAAATCGATTATTTTCTCAGCTTCTTTGGTATCAGCAGCCCATTCAATACCCGCATAAATATCTTCAGAGTTTTCTCTGAAAATCACCATGTCGACGTTCCAAGGTTCTTTAACTGGGCTAGGCGTACCTTCGTAGTACCGCACCGGGCGTAAGCAGACATAAAGATCTAATTGTTGGCGCAAAGCTACGTTTAATGAACGAATACCACCGCTCACTGGAGTGGTTAATGGACCCTTAATGGCAACAATGTATTCTTTAATGGCCTCTAACGTTTCATCTGGTAACCAAGTATCTGCATCATAAACTTTCGAGGATTTCTCACCAGCATAGACTTCCATCCACTCAAGCTTGCGCTTGCCGTTATAGGCTTTTTTAACGGCTGCATCGAGTACTTTTTTCATAACTGGTGTAATATCTATTCCTATGCCATCACCTTCGATATAAGGGATGATTGGATTGTCTGGGACATTCAGAGATAAATCAGAATTGACGGTAATTTTCTCTCCCGTTGTAGGGACTTTGATTTTTGAATATGCCATGTGATTCTCCATTGAACTAGCCAATAATGTTGGGCGAGAATATCATT
>JAGVJZ010000040.1 GCA_020050845.1 Gammaproteobacteria bacterium | reverse complement strand
GATTTCCCGCTCATCGGAAATGTCGAGATGCGCTATGATGCCACAGCGGGTAGATGTATTTATGAGCCAGTTAGTATTCGTTCTCGTACTCTAGTGCCGAAAGTAATACGCGAAGACCATCGTTACCTGGTTGAGCTCGAAGAAGAGGATAATACCCATGGCTGAAATTCAAAATTATACAGTGAATTTTGGTCCCCAGCATCCTTCCGCTCACGGGGTACTCCGTCTCGTGTTGGAGCTAGAAGGTGAAGTTGTCGTACGTGCTGATCCGCATATCGGTCTTCTACATCGAGCCACTGAAAAATTAGCTGAAACTAAAGTCTACAATCAATCCATCGGTTATATGGATCGGCTAGATTACGTATCAATGATGTGTAATGAACATGGCTATGTCCTAGCAATTGAAAAGTTACTAGACATTCTTCCGCCACTTCGTGCGCAATACATTCGGGTCATGTTTGATGAAGTTACCCGTGTTTTAAATCATTTGTTATGGCTAGGAAGTCATGCGCTTGATATTGGAGCAATGACTGTTTTCTTGTATTGCTTTCGGGAACGTGAAGATTTGATGGATTGTTATGAGGCGGTCTCGGGTGCTCGTATGCATGCGACATATTATCGTCCTGGGGGAGTTGCACGCGATCTTCCAGAAAAAATGCCGCAATATAAGCCAAGTCCTTGGAGAAGCAAGAAAGATATCGATCGCTTAAATGAACCACGGCAAGGTTCATTACTAGATTTCCTTTGGGATTTTACTGAGCGTTTTCCAAAATTAGTCGACGAATATGAAACTTTATTGACTGATAACCGAATTTGGAAGCAAAGAACGGTCAATATTGGTGTGGTATCCGCTGAACGTGCTATAGCACTTGGTTTTACGGGACCCATGCTTCGTGGTTCTGGCGTGGAATGGGACTTGCGCCGTACTCAACCCTATGCTGTTTACGATAACTTAGAGTTTGATATCCCAATCGGGAAGAATGGTGACTGCTACGATCGTTACCTAGTTCGCGTCGAAGAAATGCGCCAATCAAATAAAATCATAAGACAGTGCATTGAATGGCTTCGCAATAATCCCGGCCCCGTGTTATTACAAGACCAAAAAATTGCACCACCCCCTCGCGAAATAATGAAGCGTGATATGGAATCACTTATTCATCATTTCAAATTAATGACTGAAGGCTATGTCATTCCAGAGGGTGAAGTTTATACCGCAATTGAACATCCGAAAGGAGAGTTCGGTGTTTATATGATTTCTGATGGAGCGAACAAACCTTACCGAGTCAAAATACGTGCTGCTAGCTTTCCACATTTGGCAGCTTTAGATGAGCTTAGTAAGGGACATATGATTGCCGATTTAGCGGCGATCATCTCTACGATTGATGTTGTTTTTGGTGAAATAGATCGATGACGCTAGGATAAACGAGCATGATATCCTCAAAAAATGAAATTGTTACCTTATCTGAGGCAACCCGCGCGAAGATCGACGAATGGTTAAAAAAATATCCAGTTGATCAAAAACGCTCGGGAGTTTTATATGCTTTGCGCGTCGTGCAAGAAGAAAATGGTGGCTGGTTAACAACAGAATTAATGAATGCCGTTGCTGACTATCTCGCTATTCCGCGAATTGCAGCTTATGAAGTGGCAACTTTTTATTCCATGTATGATTTAAAACCAGTCGGGAAGGTTAAAGTCAAAGTTTGTACCAGTATTTCTTGTATGTTACGTGGCTCTGATAAACTAATTGCTCACCTTCGAGATCGCCTAGGCATTAACGTTGGTGAGACCACTTCAGATGGATTGTTCACACTGACAGAAGCAGAATGTTTGGCGGCTTGTGGCAATGCACCTGCCGTGCAAATAGATGATCGTGATTATATTGAAGATGTCACTCCTGAGAAAATTGACTTAGTTCTAGACCGTCTTCAAGAACAGGAGGCGACTAATGCCAACAATGAATGATGTTTGTTTTCGGGTATTGCACCTTGATAAACCTTGGGAACTTAAAAGTTATGAAAGTATTGGTGGCTATCAAGCTTGGCGTCGCATAGTCAAAGAAAAAACGCCAGCCGCACAGATTTTGAATGAAATCAAAGAATCAGGTCTTCGTGGTCGAGGTGGTGCTGGTTTTCCTACGGGTCTAAAGTGGAGTTTTATGTCTCCCGCTACACCTGGTCAAAAGTATTTATTATGCAATTCTGACGAAGGAGAGCCGGGTACTTTTAAAGATCGCGATATTTTGCGGTACAACCCACATCAATTGCTAGAAGGTATGTTAATTGGTTGTTATACCATGGGTGCTAGCGTTGGTTATAACTACCTTCGTGGCGAGTTTTGGGAACCCTTCCAACGTTGCGAAGACGCCTTACAAGAAGCAAGGGATGCCGGTTTAATCGGTGAAAATATTCTTGGTTCTGATATCAGTATCGAAATCTACAATACTCTGGGTGCGGGTGCATACATTTGTGGCGAAGAAACCGCATTAATGGAATCATTGGAAGGTAAAAAAGGCTTTCCACGATTCAAACCTCCTTTCCCAGCAAATTTTGGTTTGTATGGCAAACCTACCACGATTAATAACACCGAAACTTTAGCATCAGTGCCAGTTATTTTAGAAAAAGGTGCAAAATGGTTTTTGGAATTAGGGTGTCCCAACAATGGCGGCACTAAAATATTTTCCGTTTCTGGTCATGTTAATAACCCAGGTAACTTTGAGGTTCCTTTGGGAATTCCATTTGCAGAACTTTTAGAATTAGCTGGTGGTGTTCGAGATGGTAATAAACTGAAAGGAGTGATACCAGGTGGTACCTCGATGCCAGTTATTCCAGCTGACATCATAATGAACACCGATATGGATTATGACAGTTTAATGAAAGCTGGCTCCATGTTAGGTTCAGGCGGTGTTATCGTGATGGATGAGACGACTTGCATGGTAAACGCCTTACTTCGAGTTTCTGAATTCTATAAAAATGAATCTTGCGGCCAGTGTACACCTTGCCGCGAAGGAACAGGCTGGTTAATGAGAATGGTTCATCGTATCGAACATGGTGAAGCTCTGCCAGGGGATTTAGAAAAACTGAGTTCTGTGGCAAAAAATATTGAAGGTCGCACCATTTGTGCTTTGGGTGAAGCAGCAGCTTGGCCCGTAGCTGGTTTTTTAAAGCATTATTATTCTGAATTTGAATACCATATTAACCATAAAAAATGCATGGATCACTATGATTGAATTTGAGATTGATGATAAACAAGTATCGGTCGCAGAAGGTGGCATGATCATCGAAGCAGCTGATGAGGCGGGTATTTACATTCCACGCTTTTGCTATCATAAAAAATTGTCAATTGCTGCTAATTGTCGCATGTGTTTAGTAGAAGTTGAAAAATCAAAAAAACCACTACCTGCATGTGCCACACCAGCCACGAAGGGAATGAAAGTATTTACCAAATCTCCAATGGCGATTGATGCCCAAAAATCAGTCATGGAATTTTTATTGATCAACCATCCGCTGGATTGTCCTATTTGCGATCAAGGCGGTGAGTGTGAATTACAAGATTTATCATTAGGTTATGGCAGAGATATTTCTCGTTACTATGAAGGAAAGCGTTCGGTTGTTGATGAAAATTTAGGTCCTTTAATTTCTACAGATATGACGCGTTGTATTCAATGCACTCGCTGTGTACGCTTTGGTAAAGAAGTTGCGGGTTTACCTGAGTTAGGAGCGACTAACCGAGGTGAAAATTTAGAAATATCAACTTACGTTCATCAAACAATGCGTTCTGAACTATC
>JAGVJZ010000017.1 GCA_020050845.1 Gammaproteobacteria bacterium | reverse complement strand
TTATGCGGATGTCATTCGCAAAGAACGCAAAGGTGAATATTTAGGCAGTACGGTTCAAGTTATTCCACATATTACTGATGAAATTAAAAATAAAATAAGATTAGGCGCTGATGAAGTGGATGTCGCCTTGGTGGAAATTGGTGGTACGGTCGGCGATATAGAATCATTACCTTTTCTCGAGGCCATTCGCCAAATGCGAATTGAGCTCGGCAGTCAAAATACGCTCTTTATCCATTTGACGCTTTTACCCTACATTCCAACGGCTGGCGAAATGAAGACCAAGCCAACCCAACATTCAGTTAAAGAATTGCGCTCGATTGGTATCCAACCCGATATTCTGGTTTGTCGATCTGATCGACCTTTGCCTGCTAATGAACGCGCTAAAATTGCGTTGTTTACTAACGTTGAACAACGTGGCGTAATTTCAGTGGTCGATACTAAGTGCATCTATGAAATTCCGTTGTTGTTATGCGACCAAGGTTTAGGTGAGTTAGTTGCCGAAAAACTCAATCTTCAAGATAAACCTTCTGATTTAAGCGAGTGGCAGTGGGTCGTAGATTCCATAATGAATCCAAAATCTGAAGTTACCATCGGTATGGTGGGCAAATATACCGAACTCAATGATTCCTATAAATCTTTAATAGAATCACTGTGTCACGCAGGAATACAAACTGCTGCTAAAGTTAAAATTAAATATATTGATGCAGAAGATATTGAGCAAGATGGAGTTTCAATTCTCAAAGACCTCGACGCTATTTTGGTTCCTGGTGGCTTTGGACGTCGTGGCTCTGAAGGAAAAATTTTAGCCGCACAGTATGCGCGAGAGCATAAAATTCCTTACTTAGGAATTTGTTTGGGATTGCAAATTGCAATTATCGAATTTGCTCGTCATCGTTTAGGACTTGAGCATGCGAATAGCACTGAGTTTAATCCTCAAACACCTCATCCCATCATCGCATTAGTAACTGAGTGGCAAACCAAAACCGGAGAAGTTGAGCGACGTACTGTTGCTTCTGATTTAGGTGGCACGATGCGTTTGGGTGCACAAGGTTGTCACTTAAAACCAAATTCTCTAGCAGCTAAAATCTATCAGTCCGATCATATCTCCGAACGTCATCGACATCGTTATGAAGTAAACGAACATTATGTGTCAGCGTTGCAAGAAGCAGGATTAATTATTTCTGGTCTTTCCCAAGATAATAACTTAGTCGAAATGATAGAGCTGCCTGATCATCCTTGGTTCGTAGCCTGCCAATTCCACCCCGAATTTACATCGACTCCACGTGATGGCCATCCGTTGTTTACGAGTTTCATTGTGGCTGCGAAAGAGTTTAATCATAAGCGCCAACCTGAGACAGTCTAGGTTGTAATACTTGTCAATTCCCGCGCAGGGCGCGCATAGGCACCCACTTAAGCTTTTTTCCCTTCTCCCACTTGTGGGAGAAGGTGGTCGAAGTTTCCCGCAAGTCGGAGAGGGGATAACGCTTATGCGCGCAAACGGGAATGACAAGATCGCTGGGGCGCCTATCTAGGCTACTGATGCTTTATTCTCCAGCCATTTACAGGTAGACTAACCGGCTCAAAATTTACATTGGAAATAAAATGAATAAGATTTGTGGGTTTCAAGCGGGCCTCAATCATGGCTTCTTTCTTTTGGCAGGTCCTTGTGTCATTGAAAGTGAGCAACTCGCGCTTGATACTGCAGGTTATTTAAAAGAAATCTGCCAAAATCTTGAAATTTCCTTTGTTTACAAATCTTCCTTTGATAAAGCCAATCGCTCTTCACATGAAAGTTTTCGTGGCCTTGGGATCGATAAAGGTTTAGAAATTCTCGCTAAGGTCAAAAAACAAATCGGCATCCCCGTCATAACCGATGTTCATGAAGATACGCCACTTGCCGAAGTTGCCAGTGTGGTCGATATGTTTCAAACACCGGCTTTTTTATGTCGTCAAACGAACTTTATTCAAAAAGTCGCGAGTTTTGGTTTACCAGTCAATATCAAAAAAGGGCAATTTTTGGCTCCTTATGACATGATCAATGTCGTAGCGAAAGCCAAAGCTGTAGGAAATAATCAAATTTTAGTGTGCGAGCGCGGCGTTTCTTTTGGCTATAACAATCTGATTTCTGATATGCGCTCTTTGGTGATCATGCGCGAAACAGGTTGCCCGGTCGTGTTTGATGCGACTCATTCGGTACAACTGCCAGGTGGCCAAGGTAATAAGTCGGGTGGCCAACGCGAATTTGTACCCGCATTAGCAAGAGCTGCAGTTGCCGTCGGTGTTTCTGGTTTATTTATTGAAACCCATCCCAATCCTGAAAAAGCGTTAAGTGATGGTCCCAATTCCTGGCCATTACATCAAATGTATGATCTATTAAAGACACTTAAAGATATTGATACTGTGATTAAGCAGCCGCTTGGCTGTTCTGAGCAAGTCGTCACCTAAAATCATTTTTGGAAGCATAATTCTAAGGAGCATTAATGGCTGTTGTAAGTGCAGTATACGGACGTGAAATATTAGATTCACGAGGTAATCCGACGGTCGAAGCTGAAGTTCAGCTTTCAACAGGTGTTAAAGCTTACGCTAGTGCTCCTTCTGGTGCTTCTACTGGATCTCTAGAAGCCTTAGAACTGCGAGATGGCGATGCTAAGCGTTACAATGGCAAGGGTGTCTTACGAGCAGTTCATAATATTAATACCGAAATTCAAGAAGCTTTAGTCGGAATGGATCCGCGGATGCAAGAAGAGATCGACAGTAAAATGATCGACCTTGATGGTACCGTTAATAAATGTCGCTTAGGGGCAAATGCTATGCTTGCGGTTTCACTGGCAGTTGCCAAAGCGGCTGCCCGCGACGAGAAACTGCCTCTTTATAACTATCTTGGCGATGATGGTCCTTTCAGCATGCCTGTACCACTCATGAATATTTTAAATGGTGGCGCGCATGCCGATAATAACGTCGATTTTCAAGAATTTATGATCGTTCCTGTGGGGGCAAACTCTTTTGGCGAAAGTCTTCGTTATGGTGCAGAAATATTTCATGCGCTAAAAAGTATCCTCAAAAAAGCAGGCAAGAATACTTCGGTAGGTGATGAAGGTGGTTTTGCTCCCGATTTATCTTCCAATGAAGAAGGAGTAGAAGTTGTATTACGGGCGATCGAATCAGCAGGTTTTACTCCTGGTGAGGAAATATTTTTAGCACTCGATGTCGCCAGCACTGAATTTTATAAAGATAATTGCTATCAACTTAAATCGGAAAATAGAAAATTATCTTCAGAACAATTTGTAGATTTTCTTGCGTCTTGGGTAGAGCGTTATCCGATTATCAGTATTGAAGATGGCTTGAGTGAAAATGACTGGCAGGGTTGGGCACATTTAACTGCAAAACTCGGCAAAAAAGTGCAATTAGTGGCTGATGATTTATTTGTGACCAATACATCTTTATTGCAAAAAGGGATTCAAGAAGGTATTGCGAACGCAATTTTGATTAAGTTGAATCAAATTGGAACACTAACTGAAACATTACGCGCAATTGGTATGGCTAAGAATTCCAATTATAATGCTATAATTTCTCACCGTTCAGGCGAAACGGAAGATACCTTCATTGCCGACCTTGCTGTAGCAACCTCAGCGGGTCAAATTAAAACGGGTTCTTTATGTCGTTCTGATCGGATAGCAAAATATAATCAATTACTAAGAATAGAGGATGCTCTAAAATCAAAAGCTCCCTTTACAGGCATGGCCGCTTTTGCGCAGTTTAGAGAGAAAACATTAGTTCATGGATGAAAAATGTTAAATTTAGCTTCTAAACCCCTAACAATGCTGTTAAGCATTTTATTGCTTTTTTTGCAGTATGAGATTTGGTCCACTGATGGTGGTCTAAGCCAAGTCTTTCGTACCAAACAAACCATCGCTGTCGTTGAAGACCAAAATAAAGAATTACATGAAAGAAACATGGTGTTGGCAGCAGATGTCGAAGATCTTAGAAAAGGTGATGAGTCCATTGAAGAACACGCTCGCTCTGATTTAGGGATGGTGAAAAAAGACGAGATTTTTTATCAAATAGTTGATTAAACCTAATGAATACAACACAGCAAAAATATTGGGTGATCATTCCTGCCGCAGGAATTGGACAACGATTTGGAGGTTCAATTCCCAAACAATATCAAACGATTCTGGGTAAACCGGTTATTGAACATACCTTGATCAAATTTTTATATCATCCTCAAATCGAAAAAATAGTGGTAGTCATTAATAAACAAGATTTATTTTGGCAACAACTACGCTTAGATTTTTATCATGAAAAAGTAATGGTCGTAACGGGTGGAATGCATCGTTCCCAATCGGTCTATGCGGGATTGGAGGCGATTCAACATTTTGCGCAACCGAATGACTTTGTTTTAATTCATGATGTAGTTCGGCCCTGTATTACTCATGCTGATTTAAACAGTTTAATCTCTAGCGTTGCAAATCATCCAGTGGGTGGTATTTTAGCAACCAAAGTGCGCGATACATTGAAATATGTCAATAATCAAAACGAGATCGTCAATACGCTAAGTCGCGAGAATGTTTGGCACGCATTAACACCTCAAATGTTTCGTTATCAAATTCTAATACAAGCGATGCAGCAAGCGATTAAAGACGATATCACGGTCACTGATGAGGCGGGCGCTATCGAAGCACTTGGATTTATTCCGATGATCGTAGAAGGGCGCAGTGACAATATTAAGATTACTTATTATGAAGATTTGGCGTTAGCTGAGAAATATATTTAAGAGTTAGGATTCTATGCACAGAATTGGTCATGGTTATGATACCCATAGTTTTGAATTAGACAGACCCTTAGTGTTAGGAGGAGTGGTCATTCCTTACGAGAAAGGCCTTAAAGCTCATTCTGATGGTGATGTCATTATTCATGCTCTTTGTGATGCTTTGCTCGGTGCTGCAGCGCTTGGCGACATTGGTCAACATTTCCCTGATACCGATGCCCAATATCGTAATTGTGATAGTCGCTTTTTTTTGAAGGAAGTCTTGAATAAAATCACGGCAAAAGAATTTCAGATCAATAATATCGACATCACTGTTTTAGCCCAAGCACCAAAACTTTTACCTTTCATCCCGCTAATGAAAGACAACTTAGCGACCGATTTAGCAATCGCTGTCGATCAAATTAATATTAAAGCAACGACCACCGAAAAAATGGGTTTTGTAGGCAGGCAAGAAGGGATCGCCTGCTATGCGACTGCTTTACTGAATCAGGGTTAAAAACGATGCGAATACTACTTAGCAATGATGATGGTGTGTATGCCCAAGGGCTCAATATTCTTGCTGAGACTCTAAGAGCTCAGGCACATATCGATATCGTCGCACCGGATAGAAATCGTAGTGGTGCAAGCAACTCCTTAACACTGAATACCCCCATGCGAGTTCGCAAGTTGACTCCACACATTATTAGCGTTGAAGGAACGCCAACTGATTGTGTTCACTTAGCGATTACCGGACTTTTGAAAGAAACACCTGATATGGTGATATCAGGAATCAATGAAGGCGCTAACCTTGGTGATGATACTTTGTATTCTGGTACCGTCGCGGCAGCAATCGAAGGCCGGTTTTTAGGATTACCAGCGATTGCAATTTCGCTTGAGGG
>JAGVJZ010000015.1 GCA_020050845.1 Gammaproteobacteria bacterium | reverse complement strand
TGTTTTCGCAGCACACAGTTAATCTGTTCGGAACGAAAGGCCAAACCTCCTTGCGCCCCAACTAAAGTGGCAGTTTCACTTAGCGCCTTATAACGAATGACCCCAATTTTGCCATTAGGAGCATAAGAACCGTTCACAGCGGCAATATGAATTTGTTGAGCAGTATAATTTGATTTACAGCTACTACAACCGGCTAGTAATAACGCTAGCCCCATGAGGATGATTAAGTTGATTAAGTTTTTCATTGTTATTGTGGTGAGTACCTCAATTCGATAACCCTACTGTTTGGATAAACAACAATGCACGCTTTCTTATGAATTTGTAAACTGACGTTACGTAATATGTCTGAGAAAGGAATATTCTTAGCGTTTACCGCCACAATGACTGGAATGGCAGGTTGTCTTCCCAGGACACGGACACAGTAATGAGTTGCTTCTGCAATTCGCCTTACTAGCGGTTCGACGGGGCCTACCCAATCCACCGAGGCGAGGCAGCCCATTCCAATGCGACAACCATCGATTGGGGGTGGTAAACGTAAGCAAGGATGAGCAGCTTTTTCAATTTCGGCAAGGCAATCTAAAGACCTGCTGACTGACACGGCGGCTTCAGCGAGTTTAATTTCCGCGTCGTCGGCATTAACTTGATAAGGGAGAGTCGGAATTGCTGAGTTTGTTGAAACGACATACTTTTTAGTGGTACAGGCTGCTAAAAAGAGAGCAACCAGTATGAAAATAACGGTCTTACTATTCATGATCCTTACCACCGGGTATTCAATTCCTGGCAAGTATTGAATCAAGAAGGGTTGCTGCTGTCAAGCAACATCAAGAAAGCTTTGCTCTAGTTTTTTGCTAAAAAATAGTCATATTGTGGATATCCGTGTCCTGTGCTTAATCCCTATCCATATGCTACACTTAAAAAGTCTATAAATTAAATTTGGCGAGAGAGTAATGGCCACGCGAATGCCTACACCGGATGCAAGTTGGCGTGATTCAGCGCGCTATCCGAGATTTTTTATCTTTGACTCAAGGGCAGTCTTTCCTTTTATGCTCTGGTTATTGCATATGAAAGTCTGGACGTTCGTGGTCGCTTTGATTGCAATGGCTTTTTTCTCTCTGTTATTAAGGTTCGGCTTTACTGTGTCCACCTTTTTAAGATGGGCTCGAGCTAAAATTGCAGGAGGCCGAAAGGCTGCTAAACCTTGGTGGGTATGAGATGGATTTGACCAAGCAACTTTGTGCTGTTACTAAAAAATTGAATGCAAATTTCACATTTAACGATCGACCCATGAGTTATCAGGAAGTTTTTGCAGATACCGGGTTATTACCGGCTATCGCAAGAAGGGCAGATCAGTTATGTTCTCTCTGTCTAGGGTACGGTATTGGGATTTCATTTGATGAAGCAGAGAAGTCAGTATTGGGTGTGAAAGTGACTTTTGATGATATTACGCCAAATATACTAAGATTATTATGTATAACCGATGTAATTTCAGAGTTGATCTATGCTGCACCAAGCAGGGATAGAACACCACTAGACGAACTCATGTACGACTAGCCAATAACAATAATTCATTAAGCTGTAAAGCTTGTTTTTTTAATTTATTTTGATGAAACTAGTTGGCTTTAAGAATAATTTAATGATTGCACGGTAGAATCGTAGGTAATGAAGGATGAAACTGGTGTGGATTTTAAAGAACACAATAATAATAAAGACTTAAGTAGGTTGAATTATGCCTGATTTTTTTTCTGAACCTAAAAAAAATTCTAAACGACCTGAAGATCAGGTCTCTGAATTTGTTGATAGAACAACGACCGATATTCAAAGGCTCCGTAATTCGTTTGCTGGATTAAAATCCTTCACCGATAAAAAAGAAGCCCCACCTGCGTACAAATCAAATAATGAAGCGATTGCGGCAGGATTTGAGAAAACGATTGAAGGCCTACACGTAGCAAGTGAAAAAGTAGCTGATGCTGCTGTTAGTCATGAGGAGGCGGGCTTCAAGAAATGAGAGATAGGAATAAATGGCTTCACAAGAACAGTATAAAGAGATTACTGATAGGGTAGCGGAGCTACTTAAGGATTTGTTGGCCACAGGCAATTGGGAAGCAAGTTTATTCTTAAGAACAGCCTATAAAAAAATCTATGAGCTTTATGAAGAAGCTCTCTTCCTATCCGCACAGCTTGGTAAAAGTACTGCCCCAGAATTCGAAAAAATCCATCAAGAAAAACTTAATCAAGGCTTGGTGTTAGTCTATATTTCTCTCTATCAATCAGATCCCCTCAATTTAACTAAGTGGGAAAATACTTTAAAATCAATACGAGAATATACTATTACCCGTCCAGTTTATGCTCAGCAAGACCATGTTGAGGAAGCCATTCGCTCAAAACAAGGTGCCATCAATGAAGGTTTTGTCACAGTGTATATCAAAAAAGAAGATATTATTCCCGCTTATGTCGGTAAGAAAGTCGAAGATCGTTGGGGTCATGAATTGCTCACTATCCGTGACGGTAGCCTATTGCCCTCAAACATCTTAGAATTCGTTCATCAAGGGAAGAAATACGAATTTAAAAACGGAAAATTATCATTAAAATCAAATAGTAGATAGATGTACTATACTATTTAAGTAAACTGTTTACATTTCCTTATAAAGGTTAATTATGCCAGCATCGCAACAACAATCTGGGGGAGGCGGCTCTCCTGATAACTCCCTAGACTTCTTATGGATGATTGTTCTGGTTGTGGGGGGCCTTGGTTTAACTTGGTATTTTGGACAGCGCTATATAATAGCCGGGGTGTTAACGGTCAGGTACTACGAAATTGCATTGATTGAATTCGTGCTTCGTGGCTATGGATTTTTGGCAGGTATTTTGCACCTTCCAATTCCTAATACTAATGATTTAGTGTCTGCATTAGCCACCATTAATTCGAAGCCAACCACGATGCCATTGCAGCAACTTACCGATTTGAGTAATAGTGTCGGTCGTTATTATATGATCCCTGTGGCCTTGCTGATCATGGTCTATGCAGCATTTACTTACTTTGCAAATATTACTGAAAAATTCAAGCATATTTATTCAATGGATAGTCTTCGAAAGTCCGAAAATAGGATTTGGCCGCAAATTACACCTGTAATGAAAGTCGATCTAGTTAAGAAGGATCTAGATGAAGGAGGTTGGGCAACCTCAATGACCCCACGGCTGTTTGCGAAAAAACATAATCTAATCATTGAAAGTCGGGAAGGGAAAGAACTCAATGTGGTTTTAAATGAAGGTGCAGCGCAACGTGTGTTTGCTTTGCAAACTGGACAATTCTGGCGAGATATCGAATCTTTTCCAATGCATGTCCAAGCCTTATACGCCATATTTTTGGCACGAGCGAATCATGATCGTGGCGATGCAGATAAGTTATTGGATCAAATAGCGGCGTCAGCAACCTCTAATAAACTCGATTTTACTGGCGTGAAAGAAGTCGTGGCTAAACATAAAAATTCAAAACCAGCCAGATATATCGAGAGAAAACATGCCTATCTATTGACGGCTATGGCAACTTTACTGGAACTAGCAAGAACAGATGGAGTATTGGCAACGGCAGAATTTTTGTGGCTAAAACCAATCGATCGCCCTTTGTGGTATGTACTTAATTCAGTGGGTCGACAAACAGCATTTCCGGAAGTCGCAGGTGTTTTTGCTCATTGGCTAGCTGAAAGAAAATTAGACAGACCCTTAAGAGTTCCAATGGTTGACGAAGCGGTGAAAGCGTTAGGTTTAGCAATTAAAGAAATTAAGTATGAACCGGAAGATGAGTAATGAGAACATTTCAACGTGGTCTTGAAAGACGGCAAGAACAAGATCCATCACGATTAATTCGTGATACTCGTACCTTTGGTCAGCGAGTAGGAGATTTCTTTCGTAATTCGACAGCGGTTGCTGTGACGCTTGTGATGCTAGCTGTTGCTACTTTCTTTTTAGCCGGTTTGACCGATATTATTTTTATAATTGCCACTATTGTTTTTGTCGTGGCCATGACGCGTAAAAGCGCTCTACCTTTTCGTTTGCCAATGACCTCACGTCGTAATGATCACAATGATCCAGCGCCTGGCAGTAATAAACCGCGAAAGGGACGAGGGATATACTATTTCGGCAATGAAAAAAATACCGACCTTGAGTTGTGGTTTTCCAATGAGGATATGAGAACTCATGTCTTAGTCTTCGGATCAACCGGTAGTGGTAAAACAGAAGCCCTGGTATCGCTCGCTTATAATTCTTTACTACAAAGTAGTGGTTTCATCTACATTGATGGTAAAGGCGATAACGCTCTCTTTGCAAAAATCTTTTCCATGGTACGTTCGATGGGCCGTGAAGATGACTTGCTACTCATTAACTTCATGACGGGTGCTCGCGATATTATTGGTCCACAAAAATCACGTTTGTCTAATACGATGAACCCATTTGCTTTAGGTTCTTCGAGCATGTTATCGCAATTAGTCGTAAGTTTAATGCCAGATTCAAGTCAATCTTCAGACGGTGATATGTGGAAAGGCCGTGCGATTGTATTCGTCGAAGCGCTGATGAAAATCTTAGTTGCAATGCGTGACTCCGGTTATATTTTGTTAGATGCGAATACTATCCGTAATTATTTCCATCTCGAACGACTAGAAGCAATGGTCGTTGATAAAGTTTTTATTCGCGATAATCAGGAGCCGGTCAGTCTTGAATCATTATCCCCCACGATTCTTGAACCAATTACGAACTATGTTACTAACCTGCCAGGTTATAACAAGGAACGTAAAGGCAAACAAGTTTCACAAGTATTAGAACAGCATGGGTTCATTACCATGCAGTTAACACGGGTATTCGGTTCGTTAGCGGATACTTACGGACATATATTGCGAACCAATTTGGCAGAGGTTGATCTTAAAGACGTGGTTTTAAATCGTCGGATTTTGGTGGTATTACTACCGGCGTTAGAAAAATCTCCAGACGAATTGGCAAACTTAGGTAAAGTCATCATCGCCTCTTTGAAAGCAATGATGGCGGCAGGATTAGGTGAAGACGTTGAAGGACGTTATCACGATTTGATTCAACGTAAACCAACCAATGCGGCCACACCTTTCTTATGTATATTAGATGAGTATGGTTATTATGCCGTTAAGGGATTTGCTGTTGTCCCAGCACAAGCGCGCTCTTTAGGGTTCTCTGTTATTTTTGCTGGTCAAGATTTACCGGCCTTTGAAAAAGCTTCTAAAGAAGAAGCGGCATCTATCGGTGCAAATACCAATATTAAGATTTGTATGAAATTGGAAGATCCTATGCAAACCTGGGAATTTTTCCAAAAGACAGCAGGTGAAGCTTATGTCACTCACGTCAGTGGTTTCCAATCTGAAGCGCGTGGTTTGATGAACAACTATTTGGATAATCGTGGTGCACAACTAGAAAAACGAGCTCGTATCGATCTCATGGATTTGAAAGATCAACGAGAAGGTGAAGGACATATTTTCTTCAAATCTTCCATCATTCGTTATCGAGTGTTCTACGCAAATCCAAAACCAGTCAAAGAAATGCGTTTAAATCAATTCTTAAAAGTTGATGGTCCACTTGACACAGTGTTGGCTACATTTGATCGAAATATTAGAAACTTTGAATACCGTATTGGTAACGGCGGTTACTTCAATGAAACCATTCCGGTTTATGATGACTTAGAAAAAATTGCAGAAGTTATTAATAATAATGAAAGTGCGCCACCGATCGAGCGAGCCGTCTCAGCTTTATTAGCTTATCATGATCGTGAAACTGTGCCGATCATTGAAGAAGTTTCTGAATTGCCAACAAATGAACTTAACATTTTCATGCCTTTGCGATTGACACCCCATTTAACACCGCTGCTTAATTATACGGCCGCTGATCTCGAAATCTTTAAGAACCCGATTCTTAATTCAACGGCCACTCGTGATCAAATTGGTTATATAGAAAGAGTCATGGGCAAATCGGAAGCCTATGCCAATAATGTTGCTTCTGAAATTATCAAAGACATGCAATCTGCGACCCACTATCCACCTATTGTAGATTTAAAACCAACAGGTAATGAAATAGCGGAAGTCATTGAAGGTTTAATCACAAATATCACCATCAAAAAAGATGCAGCGAAGAGTCCAAGCGGCGATGGCTCATCTTTGTTTGAAGATTAAAATCTTAATTTATCGCGATTCTATTCTAAGTCGAATTCCATGCTCTGCTTTTAAAGTGATGAGTGGCACTGCTGCCACGTGATAATCACTTTTAGGTAAACTAAATCGATATCTTTGTAGCAGCTGCGCCAAAATCATTTTCATATTCATCATCGCGAATTGTTTGCCAATGCACACGCGTGGTCCAAACCCAAAAGGAACATAAGCCGTTTTAGGCCTATTTTTACTTGCTTCGGGCAGGAAACGCTCCGGATAAAAAATGTCAGGTTGATTCCAATATTTTGGGTGACGATGTAAGAGATAGGTAATGATATTGACCGACATATTGGCTGGAACATTATATCCGACCAAATTGTCCTGCTCGATTGCTCGTCGCGTCACGAGCCAGATAGGTGGGTATAAGCGTAGCGTTTCTAAAATAACCATTTCTAAATAAGTTAAATTTTCTATATTTTCAAAAGTCGGTTTCCCTTCTCCAATAACATTTTGAATTTCGTTTTGAACAATTTGTAAGGTATATGGATTTTTCACTAATAAATACAGTGCCCAGCTTAGGGCATTGCCTGTGGTTTCATGTCCAGCCACAAAAAAGTTTTTTGCCTCTCCTAAAATATATTCATCGGAGCGTACAAAATTTCCTTGGTCATCTTTTTGTAACAAATCAATTAGCAAAGGCTCTTCAGAAGTTTTTTGGCTAGTCTTTAAAGCATCTAGTAGGTAACGATCAAAATACTTAGTATTTAGGTGATAACGTAAATTCCGAGGAGTGGGAATCCATTTAAATATTGGAAACTTTCTTGCCGCAAATTGATTTAAAAAGTGAACGACTCGAACTAATTCTAATGAACGATCCGTAATATCAATGCCTAAAAAAGTTTGGGTCATGATATTCATTCCCAAGGAGAGCATTTCGTTAGTGACATTGACTGGTTTGCCGAGTTTATTATTCCAGGTAGCTATTAGAAAATCGGTACAACTTTGGATAGTCTTCTCATACTGCTGTAAGTTCTTACCATGAAATTTGGGTTGATAAAGATCTCTTCTTTCTTGCCAATCTTCTCCGGACGTTGTTAAAAGGCCTGCACCCACTAAGGCGGCTAAGCGGGAATAGCTCGTTCCGTCCTTCGTATAGTTTTTCTGATTGCTTAATAATATTTGATGAACGGCGGCAGGGTCATTCACCAGCAAACTTGGCGTTAATACCGGTAACCTTACAATATCTTCCTGCTTTACCAGTTGCTGCATAAATTCAATCGCATCGCGTTTGGGAATAAACAAACGATACAAAAGAGGTTTGAGCCACGGGGGGGTTCGTGCTTCCACTAGACTAACCTTCTGAGAAAATTGCTTCCTATTTTAAGTCTTTAAGATAGAATTTGATACAAATGTCATTGCTTTGTCATTCCCGCTTTCGCGCATAGGCGTCAACTTAAGTTTTTTTTCCCTTCTCCCACTTCTGGGAGAAGGTGGCCGAAGGCCGGATGAGGGCCCAACGCTTAAGTTGACGCTTATGCGCTTTCGATGAAATGACAGGCTAACACGGAAAGGATAGAACTAATGGCTCAACGATTATGGATAGTGTTCTGCATCAGCTTTTTATCACTGTGTTTGCTAAGTTGTAGTCGCAGTCCTTGTAATCCTTGCAACCCTTGTATCATCGGTACACCTGTGCCACCTGCTTGTCCCAATCCAACTGTTTGTACCGTACAAATTTGCAAAGAGCCCATTGTTTGCACTATTCCAGAACGGAATCGTCGGATAGCTTATTTAATCCAACATGGTGTCAAAATATTACATGTCGGTGAAACTATCACAGTAGTGTTACCGTCTGATTGCGTATTTTATCCAGACTCTGCCAATATAAATCCTTGCTTTCAAGAACTGTTGCGGATAGCTGCTTCGTTTATTTTCTGTTATGAAAAAGAAAGTGTTCGCATTGCAGCCTACACCGACTGCCAATGTTCATCTTTTCGTAATCAAGTGTTGACTCAAGCGCAAGCGCAAGTAGTCGCTAAAGCATTATGGTGTGCTGGCATTGATGCTCGTTTGTTATATGCGGTTGGTTATGGCTCCAACTTCCCGATAGCATCCAATGCAACTCAGGTGGGAAGAGCCCAGAATAGGCGAGTTGAAATTTGTTTTCGTTATATTAGCCCTTACGCTCCGAGTTGTTAGAAATAAGAAAAAACAAACATAAACGTTCCCGTTCCCGCGAACGGGAACGTTTGTACATTGAACGTTGTATTTCTCTTGTAAGATTTATTTTCACCCGATATATTGTTGCCCAGGAAGAAGAAAAAGACTCTGGAGAGATTTATGGCAGATACTGCGTTAGAAATTGTCCATTTACGCAAAAATTTCTATCGTGATAGTTATCGTCGTGTGCTTAGTGCTTTACTAATAATGACACTGGCAAACTTGTTACTCGCCTTCATTGTTTACTACTTAGCTTCGCATCAGCCTGAACCTAAATATTTTGCTACCAGTGCTGATGGTCGAATTACTCCAATTTATCCGCTTTCGGCGCCAATGGTCTCTGACTCAGCACTTCTGCAATGGGCGAATCAAGCAGCAGTTGCTGCGTATACTTATAATTTTGCTACTTATCGAAAAGAACTTCAGGATGCTTCCGAATATTTTACGCCAGATGGTTGGAATGATTTTGAACAAGCATTACAAAGCTCACGAAACTTAGAAACTGTAATTAATAAAAAATTAGTCGTCACAGCTGTGGCAACAGGTGCCCCAGTTATTCTAGATCGAGGGGTATTGGATGGACATTATTCATGGAAGGTTCAGATGCCTCTTTTAGTGACTTATGAATCTGCTAGCACGACTATACAACAACCAATTTTGGTGACGATGTTAATTACTAGGGTTTCTACCCTTGAGGTTCCAAAAGGTATTGCGATTGCTCAATTTGTTGCTTCGGTGACATCGCAACAAACCATCACTCCACCTACACCAACATAAGGTAGAGATGAGTTATGAATAGGATAAGTGCCATTATTTGGTGCTCGTGCTTGAGTCTACTGAGCCTTAAGACAGATGCGGAGCAAGCTAATGACTTTCAGGCCCAATTACAAAGGTTACAAACTGCGGTAACCCAATCTAGGCAGGCTGGTAATCCTACCGGCGCTCCTCCTACTTTTAACCCTAATTCTGCACTAGCCAGTGGCGGTGGGGTTCCACCACCAGTCACTCCGTCGCCAGGACCTTTAAATGCTCAGGTAAATGCTCAGGCCACCGTACCGACATTGCCACCAAATTTAGGCAATGGTACCGCTCCGCTTCCTCCTGGTGCCGGACCTGTTGGTGGTGGCGCTGCGCCAGCGACTACTTTGGTGAGCCCTACAGGTCCCGAAGGCGTTAATTTAAGAGATCAAGCATTTTCAGAAACCAGTGATAATCTTTTGCCATTGACACCCGATCAGGTAAGAACTTTACACGGCTTATTTAGTGGGACCCAACGAGCAGTTGCTGAAGCGCCAGGCATCCCACCACGGCCAACGTCCGCCGCGAAAATTGTTAATTTAGCGCCGGGAGCGACGCCACCTATTATTAGACTTTCCGCAGGTTTTGTTTCTTCATTAGTATTTTTAGATGCTTCCGGGGCAGCCTGGCCAATAGACTCTTATGATTTGGGTGATCCTCGCTCCTATAACATTCAGTGGGATAAAAAAAGTAACATGCTATTAGTTCAGGCCATTACCGAATTCAAGACTGGGAATCTTGCGGTAATGCTAAGGGGATTAAACACGCCAGTTATGTTGACTCTTATTCCAGGGCAGCGTGCTGTGGATTACCGTGTTGATTTGCGTATCCCAGGACTTGGTCCAAATGCCGCCCCTGCAGCCATGCCTGAAACTTTGCCAGGTGCTTCTAATCCAATTTTGCTGGACGTTTTAAATGGAGTACCCCCCCCAGGAAGTCGCGCTCTAAGTATTGCTGGACGTGACTGTCAAGTTTGGTTGTTGAACGGCAAGCTCTATGTGCGCACGCGTTTGACGGTTCTCTCTCCAGGATGGATTTCGACCCTATCAAGTGCTGATGGTATGCATGCTTATGAGATGCAGCAAACGCCTGTTATCCTCGCTTCGGAAAACGGCAAAATGGTCAAACTGACAATTCAGGGACTGTAATGAAATGGTGAAATTTAAGTTTGGCGGCAAGAAGGATCCCGCAGGGAATGCTAAGGGAAGAGCGGCTATTTTCTTCTTAGCTGTCGTTTTAATTACCGGGTTTTTGATTGGTTATATTATTTATAAGCGTCATATGGGAATACCAGGTACAGCTCATGTGGCAGGAACGCCTGGCGTTGAATCTATCCCTGGCGTGGGGCAAACCTCATCAGAATATGTCAAACTCCAAGAACAACAGAATATTTCTCAAGCTGCACAGGCGGCTCAACAAGGTACGGCGTCTGTACCAACGATTACCAGAACAAGCTATTTTGGTCCAAACCAATTTCAAACCCCCTCAGGAATACCTGGTTGTAACCCTGATGAGTTACGACGCGCTCGCGCAGCCGGTGTAACCGCGCAAGAACTTCGCTGTAAAGGTTGTTCACTTGCGGAACTTAAAGCAGCTGGCTACACAGCGGGCGAATTAGCTGCTGCAGGTTATAGTGCTGCAGATCTCAGAAATGCTGGTTTTTCAGCGGCTGATTTGCGAGCGGCTGGCTTTACAGCGGCTGAGCTCAAAGCAGCTGGCTTTACTGCCCAACAATTAGCCGCCGCAGGTTATACGCCTAATGACTTAAGCGCGGCTGGTTTTTCAGCACGGGACATCGCTAATGCTGGTTACAATCCACAAGTGCTTGCTGCCGCAGGTTTTGGTACGACACCTTCAGCCAATATGCCCAAAGATTGTAGCCCTGCTTCTTTAGCTCAAGCTCATGCGCGAGGAGTACCTGCTGCAGATTTACGCAAACTAGGTTGTGGCGCCGCGGCGTTACGAGCGGCTGGTTACACCGCAGCTGATCTAAAGGCCGCAGGTTTTACACCCGAAGAACTTCGAGCAGCAGGATATAGTGCCGCTGACTTAAGAGCAGCTGGATTCACAGCTGGTCAATTAAAAAGGGCAGGTTATAGTGCTGGCGATTTGAAAAATGCCGGATTTACAGCGGCTGACTTAAAGAATGCCGGTTTTAGTCCCACCGATCTTAAGAATGCCGGTTTCGGTGCCAATGATTTACGTGCCGCAGGTTATACCAGTGGTGATTTGCTTCGAGCTGGCTTTAACCCTGCCGATGTCTTGCCGCCTGGCGGTTTAGCGGGAGCTGCTGCACCTGCAGGTGGTCCGATTAGTTGTAGTATTGATGCCTTACGGCAAGCACGAGCTCAAGGAGTCTCTGCTGCAGATCTACGAGCGCGTGGTTGTGGTGCCGCTGCGCTATTAGCCGCTGGTTATTCGCCAGCTGACCTAAAAGCAGCAGGTTTTACTGATGGTGATTTAAGAGCTGCGGGCCTTTCTGATGCTCAGATAGCGGCAGCCAATTCAGCGCTTGCCAATCAATGTAGCCCAGCGGCTTTAGCTCAGGCTAGAGCGCAAGGCGCTTCAGCTGCAGATCTTAAGAAAAGAGGCTGTAGTGCTGCCGCACTACTTGCCGCGGGCTTCACGCCAGCACAACTGAAAGCGGCGGGTTTTAGCGATGATGATTTACGTGCGGCTGGATTAACCGATGCGCAAATAGCGGCCGCTAATGCCGCCATCGCCAATCAATGTAATCCTACTGCCTTGAGATTGGCACGTTCACAAGGTGTTTCCGCAGCTACTTTAAGAAGTCGTGGCTGTGGTGCCGCTGCACTCTTAGCGGCCGGTTATACACCAGCAGAATTGAAGGCGGCCGGCTTCACGGATGATGAACTTCGTGCAGCAGGTTTAACTTCTGATCAGTTGGCGGCAGTTGCCGGTATTGCAGGCGCGGCAACGATTCCACCGGTGGGCAACTCCGAACAGCAACTAGCACAATTGCAGGCCAGTCAGGACCAACAATTAAATCAACAAGCTAGAGACCAGAGGCTGCAAACTGTAGAACAGTCGATGGCGACCCAAGCTAATTCTTTATTTAATACTTGGACACCTCCTGCAACCCAGCAATTTGTGCCTGGTGAACCTCCTGCCACTGAGAAAACAGCTACCTCTTCGACCACGACGACGACCGGTGCTGGCAGCACCACCGTGACAAAAACCTCTTCTGTGGTCAGTACAGCCGGTGTAGCCGTTCCTATCCCGGGTGGGCCTGGCGCAGTCACTGCTGCGTGTGCCGATGTCAAGGCGGGCGATATTATGATGGGGGTACTCTCTAATACGGTGAATAGTGATGAAAATAGTCCTGTGATGGCGAGGATCGTTTCAGGTAAGCTCAAGGGTGCGACTTTGATCGGAACTTTTACATTACTTAAACAACAGGTCTTAATTAATTTTAATAAAATGAATATGCCAGGAAAGCC
>JAGVJZ010000035.1 GCA_020050845.1 Gammaproteobacteria bacterium | reverse complement strand
TGAAGATGTCATTAGCCAGCGAAAATTATCTGCTCGTGCTGAAAATTGCGTCAGTGCCTTTATTAAATTAATTCAGTATTTTGAGCAAGCGCTTTCAACCTTGCCCTTAGGGATGCAAACCAAAACTATCATTGAGCACAGTGGCTTATATGATCATTATGGAAAAGATAAGACCGATAAAACACAATCTCGTTTGGAAAATTTAGACGAACTCATTCAAGCCACTCATCATTTTAAACCTGATCCATCTTTTTCATTGTCGCCTCTGCAAGCATTTCTTAGTTTTGTCACACTGGAAAGTGGCGAGAGCCAGGCAGATCAACATGAAGATAGTGTGCAGCTCATGACTTTACACTCTGCTAAGGGCTTAGAATTCCAGGTCGTTTTCTTGGCAGGGATGGAAGAAGGATTATTTCCCCATAAAATGTCACTTGAAGAAGAGGGACGCTTGGAGGAAGAAAGACGCCTTTGTTATGTTGGTATGACTCGAGCGAAGCAGAAGCTTTATCTCACCTATGCTGAGTCAAGACGGATAAATGGCACCCACAATTTTCGACACCCGTCGAGATTTATTAAAGAGATTCCTGCTGACCTGGTACAAGAAATTCGTCTTCGAACCCAGGTGGCACGCCCCGTCAGTATGATGAAAACTAATCGCGTCTCTCATGATACTGGACTAGGTTTCCAGCTAGGCGATCGCGTAAGACACAACCGCTTTGGAGAGGGCATTGTAATTAATTACGAAGGGCAAGGCCCGCAAGCCCAGATCGTTGTGCGATTTGCAGAAGTGGGTACTAAGCACCTAGCTTTGGAGTTCGCGAAATTAGAAAAAATAAGTCCGTAGCGGATGACCTCTTCGCTGTCGTTCCCGATTGCGTTCCCAATCATTTAGGCCATATAGCTCGTTTTTATAGAATAGCTTTGTGCTTTGGTCAAAGCTCGGTTCAATCGAATTATTTATAGTTCACCAAGATGAACAATGAAAATTCAAGAAATTAAGACTTAGAAGCATCATGGAAGTAGACCTAAACAATGAGCTATATGGCCTAAATGATTCGGGACGGGAGCAGGAACGACTTAAGAAGTTTTGCCCATTCGCCATTGATTGAATAATCCGCGTATGTAGCCTAATCCTAATAATGCAAAAACATCGAAGAATAGAAATGTCCAACCTGGAATACTTAATCCTAGAAAACTCCAGTCGATCTTAGCGCAGTCTGCTGAACCCATGAACATAGTTTTTAGCGCTTGAGATAGTGGCAAGGACTTCATGAGATAGCTAATACCGGGCACACAGATTTCACCAAGTGCACTAGGCCTTCCCTGTAACCATAAATGACGTCCTGCGAATACCATGCCTAAAATAGCAAAAAATAATAAGATTGAGCCGTAGACTTTCTGACCGTGAGGCCCTGGGTTATGAATGGTGGCCAGTAAAAAAAGACTGGCTAAAATTCCAAATATGACTCTTTCCAAAACGCATAAAGGACATGGTTGAAGATTTAAAACAGTTTCTAAGTAGTAGGCAAAAGCAATTAAGCCACAGCAAATTAGGAAACTAGCGAAATTGATGGTACGTACCGATATCATTTTCATTATAGTTAGTGTTCCTCTTTTAACTCCAAGAGAATTCTTCCAAATAAGATTATTTTCCTACTTATGCTAAGTATTTCTTAAAATTTAACAATCATAAACTTAACATAAAAATCTTATAAATGTAACTTTAGTCCAAATCTCGAAGCTTATCCAAAAAACTCGATCCATGATTAAATTTGGATAAGTTAAAAAACTCCGCCAGAGTTTGGCCAATATCTGCAAAAGTGGTCCTTTTTCCTAGGGAACCGGGTCGGAGATAATTGTTATACACAAGTAAGGGTATATGTTCTCGTGTGTGGTCAGTGCCAATCCAAGTCGGGTCGCAACCATGATCGGCGGTAATAATGACCAAGTCATCTTCTTTTAGCAGATTATCCAGTTCTGGTAGACGTTCATCAAGCTGCTCTAAAGCTGCTGCATAGCCATCTGTATCGCGTCGGTGACCAAAAGAAGAATCGAAATCGACAAAGTTAGAAAAAATTAAAGTGTTATCGTCAGCGGTTGCAACCGCTTTGAGAGTTTCATCAAAAATTGCCATATTGCCATTAGCTTTAATTTCTTTAGAGATCCCACGGTGCGCGAAGATGTCCGCAGTTTTTCCAATGGCAATGACTTTGCCATGAGCCGCTGTCAGTTTTTCGAGTAAGGTTGAAGCAGGCGGTGGCATTGAGTAATCTTTTCGGTTCCCGGTACGATAAAAATGTCCTTTGGTTCCGAGAAACGGACGAGCTATAACACGCCCTATATTGAGTGGCTCGATTAATTCTCTTGCTATTTGACTGATTTCATAAAGACGTTCAAGGCCAAAAACTTGTTCATGGGCTGCAATTTGAAAAACACTATCTGCCGAGGTGTAAACGATTGGTTTACCTGTTTTTATGTGCTCTTCACCTAATTCTTCAATAATCACCGTACCTGAAGCATGACAGTTACCTAAGATACCTGGGAGCTTGGCTTTTTCGATGAAGGTTTTAATTAAATCATCTGGAAAAGTGGGAACCGTATCTGGAAAGTAGCCCCAATCAAATAAAACGGGCACTCCAGCAATTTCCCAATGACCACTTGGGGTATCTTTGCCGTGGCTTATTTCAACACAGTAGCCGTACTGAGAATGTTCGATACAATTCGTGTCGCTTGGGCTTAAGGGTTCGTTTCGGCTTAATCGACTCGCGGCAAAGAGCCCTCTTTTCGCTAGATTTGGCAAGCGAATAGGTCCAGGCAATTTTCTATGAACAGTAGTTTTGCTGTCTTGGCAGAATTCAACTATGTGTTTAAAGGTATCGGCACCACTGTCTCCATAGAGCACGGCATCTTCAGAACTGCCTATTCCAAAACTGTCGAGTAGTAAAATAATTACTCTAGCCATTTCATTCCTGGTAACTGGGTTTGCAATGAGTTTCTTTAACTAAGAACGAAGCACCAAGAGCGATCAACACACCAATAGGAAATAGTCGCAAAGCAAATTGGAAATCATTAACCGAATAGTGACGTAAACCATCAACCATGACCCCATTCCAATGGTAGTCCATTAACCATCCAAAGAAGGGCTCAAAAATAGCCCCACCACTTATTGCACATAATGAAACAACACTGACGCAAGTTGCAGTGAAGAGGCGTTTATTACTCTCAGTCACAGTTGGATAACTTATCACCTGTGTACTCGTCACAAAACCCAGTAAGAAAAACAGTAGTATCAAGGTCCAAAATGATAAATTAATCGACAATAGGATGATCATGACCACGATAAAAGAAAAGATAGCTCCGATGATCATAGGTAATTTTCGTTTGCCTACTTTATCAGATAACCAACCCATCATAGGAGAACCTATTATGGTGCCAAGAAACACCATACTGGTCACATAAGTCGCTTTGGTGTGGGAAAGGTGGTGAGCCGTAGCTAGAAACATACTCCCCCAAAGTCCTCCGAGTAGAAATAGAGGGAGATTTAGCAAACTGGTATAAATTCCACACAACCAATTTTGCAAAGATAAAAAACCTTGGCGCAAACCTCGCCAAAATCCAAATTGTTGTAGCTCCAAGCGTTCCTGCTGATAGGTGGTGGCAACATTTTTGGGATAATCTTGGACAACAGCAAAGATAAAAAGAGCGATGAAAAGACCAAGCAGTGCGTCACATTCTACAGCGCTACGCCAACCTATAGTATTGACTAATAAAGTGAGGGGGGCCTGGGCAATCATACCGCCAATCATCGCCATGGTGACGATAAGTCCGGAGACTAACGCCATTCGCTCAGCAGGAAACCAGCGCGAAGCTAGTCGAATACAGCTTAAAAAACAGAAGGCACTGCCGATACCAGTGAGGAATCTAAAGATACTTGCCAGTAAAAGAGAATGAGCACAAGCGAATAAAAAAGTACCAGTGGCACAGATAGTTAGCGCTATTAGCACCACTTTTTTGGTAGAAAAACGATCTAATATCGAACCCGCTGGGAGTAAGAACAGGACATTAGCATAGAAATAACAAGCAGACATTTTGCCTAAGGCGCCGGCTGTTAAATGATATTCTTGCATAAGTTGGGTATTAATCGCATTGAACATATTCATTTGAATAAATTCATAAAAGAAAAATAGGGAACTTGCAAAGCAGACCAGCCAAGGAAGATAGTTAAAAGAGGCTTTTGGGATAAGGCCTGATTCTAAGGTAATGTCTGTTGATAGTTTCATATGAGTCCTAGTCTATTGATTTACAATTAGTTTCCTTGATAAAAAATGCTACTAACCACCCCAGCGCAAAGGCCACAGGAATAATTGTCATTGCGAGTAAATAATCTTGTGCAGAATAAAAAGGCACCTGATTCACCATTGTATGATTCCAGTGTAACCCAAGTAGAATACCAAAGAGCGGCTGAGTCATTCCACCTGCCATAATAAGGCTCGAGGCGATCCCTTCCGCTGTGGCCGTTAGTTTCTTCGAGTTGCTCTCTGCAATCAAGGGGTAACTGAGAATTTGGCCACTTGTAAAAAGCCCTAATCCCAGAAAGAGAAGTATTAACAATGGCATTCCAAGATTAGGGATCAGCATAATACTTAAAACATCAAATAACGCTAATACTGCACAAAACAACATCGGCATTCTGCGCAACCCAATACGATCTGAAAACCAACCGATTAAAGGAGAGCCGATAATCGTTCCTATGAAAATCATTGAGGTTACGATAGAAGCTTGGGTGCGAGATAAATGATGATGCTGAACTAAGTAAAGGCTTCCCCACACGGCACCCATTAGCATGAGTGGTAAATTTAGTAAGGAGGTATAAAGCCCCCCGAGCCAGTTTTGAGGGTTGCCTAATGATTTTCTTAAGCTTTCTTTGAAGTTGACCCAAGAGAAAGATTTGGGCTCTGAAAATTCTGGTGAAGTTGCTGGCCGATCTTTAACCAAAAAGAAAATTGCCATTAACATTAAAATACCTAATGAGGCGTCCATAATAAGCATTTTACGCCAGCCAAAATGGTCTGTGAGCACCGTCATGGGAGTTTGAGCGACCATCCCGCCTAGCATGGCCATGGTTACAATTAATCCGATAATAAATGCTAGTCGTCGAGGTGGAAACCAACGTGATGCGAGGCGAATACAGCTAAGCAGACAGAAAGAGCCACCTATCCCCGTGATAAAACGACAGATCTCAGCTGCAAAGATCGAATTTGCCATAGAAAAGAAGAAGGTACAAACTATGGAAGACCCCATCGCAAATAAAATGATCTTACGTGTGGAGAAGCGATCGAGTATCAATCCCGCAGGAAAAACGAATAACATCGTGGCATAGAAATAATAAGCAGAGGCTTGACCGACACGACCAGCGCTTAAGGTGAATTCCTTCATCAAAGACGGGGTAATTGCATTGAAAATATTAACCTGCAGAAATTCGAAAAAAAAGAATAGGGCCGCTGAAAAGCAAACTACCCAAGGTAAAAACTTCTGTGTTTGACGGTTGGTTGTGCTTGGAAAAGGAATAATGGTTGCAGATTTCATATGCTCTCATTAATAGTAAGGTATAAAAACACGCACATTTTAACGTCAAATTAGCAATAATGCTAGTGATTATATGATTTTAAAATGTAGCCTGGGTTTCCAATATAACTAGCACGAGTCATTTAAAGTTGTTGTATACTTAACAGTACGTTTTTTGAAAAGAATTTTTTTGGGTTTAGGACGATGAACAAATTTTTTATCACAGCCGGGGTGTTACTAAATTTTTGTTTAGTTAATCCTGTTTTGGCTCAAAATAGTTCTGGGCTTAATTATGGCAATTCGACCTCAGCACCTCAACCCGCTACTGCGGCTCCCAGTGCCCCAACAAATTCAACGAATGGCAGCAATCCCAGCACGCCACAAACTGCTTCTGCAACAACGCAGCAGTCGACCCCCGCCATTACGAATGGTGGCACAGCTGGTGGGCAGGTAGTCAATAATCCTGATGGCACACAGTCTTTAATACAAACGCTGTATTGTCCTACTCCGGACCAGCTAATTAAAAATGGCCTTTATTGGGGTACGGCAACCGGTAATTGGAAAAGTTATTCTGAATCGTTTGATAACTCGATTGTGGCCTTTATTGGAGCCCAGTGGGTAGGAATTAATGTGGGTAAAATGGTCTGTATCTATAAAGGAAATCTAGCGATGTCCTTTCCTATAACGATTCAAAACGATGTCTTGTCACAAGGTCCTACTGGAGGACTTTGGGGAAGTGATCTCGGGGGTTACCGCAACTGTCATTCTTCAAATGTTCTTGATTGTCCTTTTGTCGTTAAAACGCAATCTGTTAATATGCAACAAATATATAACAGCTTAGATTTTTTTAAGGGCAAACCAAATCCGCTAACACAACCAAATTAAAACCCAAAACTGTTATTTGTTCTAATTAGATTTACATGTAAATGAGGTATAAATGCTTTCCTTTTTACCAGGACCCTTAGTCGGTGTTATTGCAGGGATTCTTTTTTTAATTAACATTGTCATTGTTGCAACTTTGATTATCATTTTAGGTTTTTTGAAGTTCGTGTTGCCGTTTAAAATTCTGAAGCACTCTATAGAAACAGTTCAGTATCATTTAATTTCGATGTGGATTGATCTAAATACCGGCATTATGAGGCTAGCAACCAAGATTACTTTTGATGTACATCCTCAGGGACAGTTACAACCAAATCATTGGTATTTTGTTTTTGCCAATCATCAGTCTTGGGCTGATATTCTAATATTGCAAGAAGTCTTTAACCGAAAAATACCCATGTTGAAGTTTTTTATGAAACAAGAATTACTCTGGTCTTTACCAATGGGGGGAATCGCTTGTTGGATATTGGATTTTCCCGTAATGAAACGCCCCAGTAAGGCAAAGCTAAGAAAAAATCCGCAATTGCGTAATAAAGATATTGAAACGACGAAGTTAGCTTGTGCCAAATTTAAAAAAAGACCAACCACCGTTATCAATTTCTTGGAAGGGACTCGATTTACAAAAGAGAAACAACAAGACCGGTCATCTCCATACGAAAATTTACTTCGTCCAAAAGCAGGGGGATTAGCGTTCGTCATAACTGAATTAAAAGATTACATCGCCGAAGTGATAGATGTAACGATAAAGTATGATTATCCAGAGCCCTCTTTTTGGAATATGCTATGCGGTAAAATTAAAAAAGTCTCAGTTTATTATGAAGTTCTGCCATTAAATGAAGAACATTATGGTGACTATTACAGTAACTCAAAATACAGAAAAGAATTTCAATCTTGGGTGAATGAACGATGGCAACAAAAAAATGGTTTGTTAGTGAAGTTAAACAGCGGTTCCACTGAATAATAAAGCGATGTATTAAAAAAGGCACACATGACAACTTCGTTACGAATTGCAACTCGCAAAAGCCCTTTAGCGATGTGGCAAGCGAATTACATTAGAGATAGTATTATTTATCACAACCCTCAGGTTGAAGTTGAACTGCTTGCTTTGCTCACTAAGGCAGATAAGTTATTAGCAACACCACTCAACAAAATTGGTGGCAAGGCTCTTTTTGTTAAAGAACTTGAAATGGCAATCTTAGAGCATCAAGCCGATATTGCCGTACACTCCATTAAAGATCTCCCAGGAGAATTGCCAGATGGTTTAATACTAACTGCAATTTGCAAACGGGAGGATCCACGCGACGTATTAATTTGCAGCCATCATAAGTCCTTCTCTGCCCTACCTTCGGGGTCCGTGATCGGTACATCCAGCTTGAGACGATCAGCGCAAGTATTGGCTTTGCGACCCGATTTGAAGATTTTGCCATTACGTGGCAATGTGGGAACACGTCTTGAAAAACTCGACGAAGGGGAGTTCGACGCGATTATTCTAGCCGCTGCCGGCTTGAAACGTTTAGAACTTACTCATCGAATCACAGAATATTTTAGTACTGATCAAATTTTGCCAGCCGCAGGCCAAGGTGCAATAGGAATTGAAGGTCGTCATAATGATCATCAGCACTTCACGCTAGTAAATTTTTTGGACCATTATGTCACACGCCAAGAAATTCTGGCCGAACGTGCAGTCACAGGCCAACTAGGTGGCAGCTGTCAATTTCCGATCGCGGCCCATGCTCAAACTGAACATGAGCAACTCAAGCTAAAAGCATTAGTTGCCGATCCTAATGGCCAAACCCTGATTCGAACTGAAAAGATGGGGCCGCATGAGTTTGCTGAAGAAATAGGTTTTGAAGCAGCCGAAGATTTAATTTCACAAGGAGCATTAGAACTACTTGCAAAAATTCAGTCTGATAATCTAAGCGATCAGTAAATGCTGAAGGCTGCCTTTTTTGCACGGGATCCACAAGTAGTCGCGAAAGAGCTACTAGGCAAAGTATTGCGTCATTGTGTTCAAGGCATTTGGTTATCGGCGTTAATTATCGAAACTGAAGCTTATTATTTATCAGAAAAAGGCAGTCACTCTTCTTTAGGCTATACGGAAAAACGTAAAGCTCTTTTTATGGAGCCCGGGACCATTTATATGTACTATGCACGTGGTGGTGATTCCTTAAATGTTTCTTGTCTTGGTGATGGTAATGCTGTTTTATTTAAATCAGGTTACCCCTATTTGACAGACGACAGCGACCAGATGCTTGCTGTCATGCAAGAATTAAACCCTCTCAAAAATCAACGCTCTCGAAAAATTAATCAGCTATGTGCCGGTCAAACTTTATTATGTCGATCTTTAGGCTTAAAAGTTCCAGACTGGAACCAAAAAAATTTTCTGCCCGAGAAGGTTCGTATTGATGACACAGGTTATCGTCCTGAAAAAATAATTCAGACAACCCGATTAGGAATTCCGATTGGAAGAGATGAACATTTACCCTATCGCTTTATTGATTTTAATTATGCTGCAAATTGTACGAGTAACCCACTGACCAAACGTCGTTATAAATCTGGTATTGATTATATTGTCATTGAGAATAACTAATGTCTGATGTTCTTCGTAATTTAAATGTAATTATTACTCGCCCTGAGTCTTGCGGAGTAATGCTCAAAGAAAAAGTACTTTTCTGCCAAGGCAAAGCCGCATTGTTTCCCACAATTCAGATCTGCCCAGCTACAATAAGTGCAAATGAGATCAAAGACCTCAACATCAATCAATACGATTTGATTATTTTTACCGGCCGCAATGCAGTTTCAGCCATCACTAAAATCTTGCCGCAGATAAAGGGTCCCAAATTGATGGCCATCGGTCCTAGCACAGCTTCTGCTTTACAGCAGCAAGGCCTCTTTGTAGCAGGTATCCCCGTGGCAAAATTTGATAGTGAACATTTATTAGCATTGCCTGACTTTATAGACGTCAGCGATAAGCGGATTCTAATCATTACTGGCGAGGGCGGGAGAAATTTTTTGGATCAGACATTAATAGCCAAGGGTGCTAGGGTCGTTAAGTGGTCAGTATATCGGCGAGAACTACCCGATGTAAGCGAGGAGGCCGCACGGGCAATAACTAAAATCACCAACCCTGTTATCGTGATTACTAGTGGCGAAGGTTTAAGAAATTTAGTAGCAATAATGACTAACTTTAATTTTGAGGCTTGGTTATTTAAGTGTAGGGTGCTGGTCATTAGTCACCGGATGATGGCATTAGCGGTAGAGCTGGGCTTCAAGCAAGAGCTATTATTAGAAGCACCTAATGCAACCGATGACGCTATTTTAGAGTGCTTAATAAAATGGTATTCTATGCGAGTATAATCCCTCTTAATAGTCTGCTTAAGGAAAGTTGTATGCAGGAACATGAACCAGAATTAACCGCTAACAAGGATGAGGCATCCGTTGTAAAGGGGCATAAACGTAACGGAACTGGAATCGTCATTCTTGCCACATTAGCATTATTGATTGCAGTGACTGCCTTAGCATTTCAATTCTTTTTTTGGCAATTACACAAAAAAACCCAAAGCACTTTGCTGACTCAAAATAAAGCGTTTCATCTCGAAATTGAAAAATCGTTACACCAACTTGGTGCACGAAGTCAGCAACAACAGGCACTTATTAGTAATCTGGTTGCTACCACGGGTGAAGAAAGCAAGAGGCGAAATATTTTTCTGGTAGAAGAAGCAAAGCATTTGATCATTAGTAGTCAATATAGTCTTTTATTTGATCGGAACTATGGGCTTGGGTTAAAAGAGCTAATATTAGCTGATCAAAAATTGCAAGAACTCAACGATGCTAGTTTAAACACTATTCGCCAAGAACTTAATAATGCCATTGTCAGTTTAAATACCATGCCTAAAGTGGATGTGGCAGGTCTAGCGATGAGAATTTCCGCAATAAGTGATCAAGTGATTAGTTTATCTGCTTTGCCAGTATTAAATACTCAAAACAAAGTTTTGCCGGCCAAACCAAAAATCTCAACCTGGCAAGAAAAGCTCTGGTCGACTTTAGAAAGCTTACGAGGGATTATTTCAATTAGACGGACGAATGAACCTTTAAAACCATTGCCTTCCGCTGAGCAACAACTCTATTTAATAGAAACTATTCGCTTGCAATTGGCTCAAGCGCAATGGGCGGTTCTCCACCAGGAACCAGATCTGTACCAATCTGCATTAAACAATGCAAAAAAAGATTTACAGCGTTATTACGCAGTGAATCCCACTGGCGCCAGCATTATTAATATGATTAATGAGCTGCAGCAACAAAATATCAAGCCAAATCTTCCAGATGTAACCAATCTTATTGCGCAATTACAGCAGTATATTGACGCCAGTTCTCAAAGTATCACGACACCGAAACCAGAAGAACAACAAGCACCTAAACCACCATTGCCGGCAGCCCCCCCGGCCCCTACAATGCCACCTTCGCAAGCACCTAGTGGTGGTCAACCAAATAATGTTCCAAATAACCCATCTATACCAGCAAGCGGTCCGGCATTGCCATTGCCGGCTACTGACACAGCATTTCCTAGGGCACTATCAGTATGAAGAAAATTATTCTTTACTTCCTCATCATTCTGGCATCAGTTTGGTTAGGAATAAAAATTTATCAGCATCCCGGTTATATGTTATTGGCGTACCAACATTGGTTGATTGAATCAACGGTTTGGTTCTTTTTATTAGTATTGCTGCTGCTTTTTTTCTTATTTCATTTTTTGCTCAATCTGCTCAAACAAACTGCGATTCTACCGAAACGCTTAGAGCGTTGGTTTAATAAACGTAAATTAAACAAATCAATTGAGCGTTTAAACAAAGGTTACATGAATTTAATTTTAGGAAAATGGAAGAAGGCAGAAAAAAATTTTTTAAAAGGTGCGAAGAAAAAGCCTTTGGCATTTGTTAATTATTTACTTGCTGCAGAAGCTGCAGATTCCAACTTGGAAAAGGAAAAACGTAATAGTTATCTTCTAAAAGCACAAGGAGTTGATCCAAAAAATCGTTTTGTCGTTGACGTTCTGCAGGCAGAGTTTTGTCTAAATAATAATCAACCAGAACAAGCATTAGTCATTTTAAATAAGCTTCGTGAACAAAAACCACGAGAAAGTTATTTGCTAAAGCTACTAACTGAAACTTATTTGTTATTGGATGATTATCTAAATTTGCAACCCTTACTTCCCGAAATAAAAAAATCACAAATATTTCCGGAAGATGTTTACCTTGAATTAGAAAAAGTGACTTATTTACATTGCTTTCAAGATCGATTCTTTTCAGATTTTTCAGAAGTTCAGTCGTTGTGGAATAAATTACCTAGATATCTTCGACATGATCCTAGCATATTGATTGCTTATGCGGATCATTTGCAACGTTGGAACAGAAATAATGAAGCAGAAGAATTAATTCGCAAAGAATTAAAACATCATTACAGTAAAGAATTAATGACCCACTATGTCACATTCAAATCAAAAGCTCCTGCTAAACAATTAGCATTAGGAGAAAAATGGTTGAAAGACCATGCTGATGATCCGGATTCTTTGAGAGCAATGGGCATGCTATGTCTGCGAAATCGACTATGGGGTCAAGCGAAAGATTACTTCGAAGGTAGCCAAAAAATAAATCCAACTTCTCAAAATTATTTGGCGCTGGGTTATGTTTACGAGCAGCTCGGTGAAAATGAACGAGCGCTGCATTATTATAGGAAAGGGTTTAAGGACTGGACTTAGATAATTTTTAAAGCCACAAATTTATCTAGTACAAACTAATTTAATTGTATCGCCAAATTGTAGTTTCGCGGGTGTTCCTAATGGAATCGGGAAATTCTTAGAGGTATGACCAATTCCCTCGATATGTATCACGGGAATTTCACAGCGTTCTGCAAATCGCTGCAACACGGGTTTAATTAGGGATGTACCATTTGGTTCATTACCGCCAATAAAATCTCCCAATAGAATTGCTGAAGCATCCTTAAATATATTAGCCTGACAAAAATGCTCTAACATTCGATCAATACGGTAGCCGCGCTCACTGATTTCTTCTAAAAGGATCACTTTATCACGTCCATCGATTTGCCACTTGGTGCCAAGCCCGGCTTGGATCATGGACATATTGCCACCTATGATGCTGGTATCAATGACAGAATTTGTTGCTGCAAATTTGTTAAGTGGCAATCCTGAAAATTGAAACTCAGTAAGTTCACCGAACAGAATTGATTTTAAAAAGGCAAGTGATTCAGGAGAAAATTTATCTGGTACAGCAGCACCATGAATGGTAGGCCATTGCCATTGCTGCTGTAAATAGAGTTGTAACGGGATGGTATCACTCATACCAATGAAAATTTTAGAACTTTCTGGTGGTGTAATTTTTGTTAATTCGGGGATTAAACGAATAGAGCCATAACCGCCACTCGCACAAACGATTCCCTTGGTTTTCGGATTTTGTAAGGCACTTTTTAGATTTTTGAAGCGAACATCATCACAGTTCGCACATAATAAATCATTGCCCAGGATATCGTCGGGAATGATATAATTTAGCTTCCAAGACTTAAGTAATGTTTTCAATCCTTGTAACCGTGACTCTGAAAACCTTGATGCTGGGGCAATAATCTCAACGAAATCACCGGTCTTTAGGATAGGTAATTTTTTCATATTTCGGATGTTTATTCAGGTTATAGGAAGTGTTTAAATAGTATAGGTTTGCTCGACAAAAAACTACTTTTTGTTTGAACAATGAAATTTAATTATCTCTCAATTAGGAGTATAACAAATGATCGATAGAGAAAAAGCCTGGAAATTTGCCCATGAATGGCTAGATGCTTGGAACAAACATGATGTCAATCTCATCATGAAACACTATGCTGACTCAATCGAATTTTGTTCACCCATTGTTCAAAAAGTTCTAGGTGATCCAAACGGCGTGGTTTATGGCATCGATAATCTCCGAGATTATTTTTCGCGTCAACTTCAAAAGTTTTCTACATTACACTTTCAACTACTTGATGTATTTGCTTCGCCTCAAAGTGTCGTATTGTACTATAAAATTAATAGAGGTTTATTAGCTGCAGAAGTGATGATAATGAACCCAGAAATGAAAGCTATTAAAGTCTATGCCAATTACGATAAAAATGATGTTGGTTAAAAAGTTTTCGATCGAGCAATAGTTAATTGTCTATTTCAACGTTCCCCTCAATCTTTTGCCACATCCGCCTTTTTTTATCATTACCAGCGCATAAGCCTCATCCCCTCATCCGGCCTTCGGCCACCTTCTCCCACAAGCGGGAGAAGGGAAAAAAAGCTTAAGTTGACGTCTATGATTCTGGCTGACATGACAAATCCTCATTTAAGTAAGTAAATTTGGGAGCAGTAGCTCTTCATAATTAATGGTTGACAATCATTAAGTAATTAATAATACTTGCGCACTTCTTATTGTTGTTCGCCCTGCTTTTGAAAATAATGAACACAAAAGAATCACGCTTACTTAAAGATTAAATAAGGAAATAAGTTATGAATAAAATGGTTCCCAAAATTCTCTTTGTCATTGCAACATCAGGCCCAACTTCAAGTTTTGCTTATCTGAATGTGAATACTTGCCTAACACCTTATCTCGGTGTGCAATTAGGAAGTCCATTCCATAGGTATTCTTCAACGACTGGTCCTGTAAAAAATAAGAGCGGAAATGATGTTGAAAGAATATATGGTGGAGTAGATTTTAATCGTTATTTTGGTCTTGAGCTGGGTTATACAAGTTATCCAAATTTTAAATCAAGCTATCTTCAAGATACATCGACAACCAGAGAATTTTCATTTGATCTATTGGCTAAGTTGACAGCTCCTATCAATAATAAATTAAGCTTCTACGTAAAAGGCGGACCTTCCTATATACGGTCTCATGGTGATCAATATAACACGACTAGTTTTCATTCTACCGTACCAGACGCAACTTATATCGATGTTAATGAGGTAAGTTGTAATGGGCATAGATTGCGTGGTATGGCTGGCGTTGGAGTAAGTTATAATCTCACAAATAATTTAAGTGCTGATATTAGCTATATGAAACCAATTGATAAATATGATATACGAGGATTTTCTAGTTTAGGACTCACTTATCGGTTTAAGAAATAGAAGATCATTTTCAGTAATATTTGAAGAAAAACCCAATGAAGCATCATTAGCTTTATTGGGAAAAATCAATGCCCGATTTTCGGCGGTAAGCGTTTTATAAAGTCACTATAATAAGATCTTAAATGGTTCTATAAGTGAAATTAACAATGATTACATCGAAAGAGAAAAAAGAGTTCTATCAAGCAATGCTTGATAAAAATAGCGAATATGAAAGTGTGTTTTACGTGGGCGTGAAAACAACAGGCATATTTTGTCGCCCAACCTGTCCTGCCAGAAAACCTAAGTTCGAACATTGTGAATTCTTTGAAACTGCACAACAAGCACTTTTAGCTGCATTCCGGCCCTGTAAACGTTGTCGTCCATTATCGCACCCAAGTCAAGTTTCTAAGCTTATTCAAACACTCGTGGAAGCTGTTGAAGCAAATCCTGAAAAACGCTGGAAAGACCGGGATTTTAAAGAACTTGCGGCTGATGTATCTACCGTACGCCGTCAATTTAAAAAACGTTTTGGGATGACTTTTGTTGAGTATGCGCGAGCACGACGAATGGGAATAGCAATGAAACAAATTAGAGCTGGAGAAGCGGTGATCGATGCGCAGCTTGCGACAGGTTATGAATCAGGTAGTGGTTTTCGAGATGCATTTTCAAAAATTATGGGAGTAGCACCTAGCAAGTTAAAGCAACCCAATATACTGAAAGCATCTTGGCTAGATACCATGCTAGGTCCAATGATTGCTATTGGCAACGACGACGCACTTTACCTTTTAGAATTTGTAGATCGACGTGGTTTGGAACGTGAAGTTGAACGGCTGCGATTTAAAACAAACTCAGCAATTATTCCAGGTACAACATCTTCAATTCATTCAATTGAGCGAGAGCTTATATTATATTTTGATGGCAAGTTACGACAATTTCAAACACCACTTTTTCTATTGGGATCGCTCTTTCAAAAAAAGGTTTGGGAAGAACTAAAAAAAATTCCTTATGGTCAAACAAGATCTTATACGGCTATTGCTAAAGCAATTGCAAAACCAGCAGCTATTCGAGCAGTTGCATCAGCCAATGGCGCTAATTCACTTGCCATCGTAATACCGTGTCATCGCGTGATTAACGTTAATGGTGAATTAGGAGGATACGGGGGTGGCTTGATGCGTAAAAAATGGTTAATCAATCATGAAAAAGTTTAGTGGACAAAAACATGCTGAAAATGTTTTGGTGAAGAAAGAAAGCAGAATTACTATTTCGTAATTAAAATAAGATGCCCCCATTTCCATGAGCTCAAAGCTACTCCAACTTTAAAAAATTATTATTTCCATTCGGATCTAATAATGGTAAACGTTGATGTTGCGGTAAGTTATCATTCCTAAAAAAACCACAAAGATTTTTCGAAATTTTTTTACAGTTAAAAGCCTGGGTTAGAATAGCTATCATGGAAAATGCAAGTAACAAACTCGAGATAAAACTAATTACTTCAGGTGTTTTGTCTGATTCATTTAGTCTTGAGGCTAAACATTGTTTAAATCCTTTAGTGGCATTCTCACAATTATTTATATCACGAATAAAAACCTGAAATTTGCTCAGAGTGCCAAATAAAATTATAGCTAAAGAAAAAGCAATGTAATCACGAGCATTGTAAACCTTCCATGCTATTTTATTTAGGGAAATTTTAGTATTTCTTTCCGCTTCTAGCTGGTTAAGGGAAGGTAAGTCTGTAGAAAGTTTAGCCGGAAGTATTTTTTTAGCCAGTAGCTGATCCAAACTTTTTAAAAAGAGACCTACTGCAAGGCCTGCTATTACACGTGAAGCGAACAATTTAAACAATGAATCGTTAATATGTTTTTGGCAAGCTTCTTCAATCTTGACGCATTGGTAGGCGGTCTCTGCAGGAGAAGGGGGAAGAAAAATTGACATTAAAGCAAGAAGACCCCACCAAATGGCCGATACAATGTGCGATACTTTATTTTCTTGTATCTCACGGTTTTCAGTATAAGTACTTAATATAAGTAAATTTTGACGAGTATTATCTGCGACAACGCTCAATGATCTTTTGTCTGCTATCAGACTTTGATCTGCTCTTGAAATTCTATCTACAATTGCTAAATAGGTTTCAGATTTTATTTTCCCACTCGATAATTGTCTTGAAGCAACACCTTCTATAATGTTCCTAATGTTAAGAGCTTCCTCTGTTTTAAAGGAACCATCCCAAGAACCGCGCATCTCTGCTATGCGCTTGGTTCTTTGAGAAACTCTTCTTAGCTTTAATTTGCTGCTATCATCTAAAAGAAATACTATTTGCATTAACAAATGAGTAGGTAAAGATAAAAATCCTCCTGCTTCTTGCATACGAGTCCCCCTTTATTGAATGATTGTGTCATTAAGTTACGAATTGAATTGTAATCCTAATTAATTAAGGTTTTCTTAGCTTTCTTTGAAAGACGAATAAGAGCGTCTCCTCGTCAAGAGGATTTTATTGCTGCAGGCTTGGATATAAGTTTAAGAAATAAATACTATCTAGAAAAACGTTCTCAAAATTACGCTTCACACTCAAAAGCCTCTGGATATTTAGTACCTTTCCCTGCGTTGACAGGAAATAAATTATTTAATCTGCAAAGATCATCTTCAGATAATTGAATATCTAGTGCACCTAAGTTTTCTTCAAGGTACTGCACTTTCTTGGTGCCAGGAATCGGTACGATCGTTTCGTTTTGTGCTAATAGCCACGCCAATGCTAGTTGCGCCATACTACAGTTTTTTTCGATACCGATATTTTTAAACTCAATAATCAGCTGCTGATTAGCAATAAAATTATCACCTAAAAATCTCGGTAAAATATGTCGAAAATCTTCAGCGGCTAGCGTGGCAGTATTGGTAATTGTTCCAGTTAAGAAACCACGGCCTAGTGGACTATAAGGAACAAATCCGATTCCTAATTCATAACAGGTCGGTAATATTTCAGCTTCAGGATAACGTTCCCATAATGAATATTCAGTTTGGACAGCGGTGATCGGATGAACTTTGGCTGCTCGTCGAATCGTAGCCGGCTTAACTTCGGAAATGCCGAGGTAGCGAATTTTGCCGGCTTTCACTAACTGCGCCATCGCTTCAATGGATTCTTCAATCGGTGTGTTTGGATCGACACGATGCAGATAATAAAGATCGATCACATCTACGCCTAGCCGCTTTAAGCTTGCTTCGCAAGCTGCTTTTATATGCTTGGGTGAACCATCCAAATAATAATCTAAAGTGGCACTTTGTGTATTGTTAACGAATCCCATTTTGGTCGCTAAAACTAACTTGTGGCGATGACTCTTAATCGCTTTGCCGATCAATTCTTCATTATGTCCCCAGCCATACATATCGGCGGTGTCAATCAGCGTCACGCCCAAATCAATAGCTCGATGTATAGTATTAATAGATTCTGGGTCGTTACCTGGTCCATAGCCCATCGACATGCCCATACAACCTAAGCCAATTGCTGAAACGCTTGGGCCATTTTTTGTTAAACGTCTTTGCTTCACGTCTGTTTTTCCTTACTAGCGAAAGAATTGAAAGCTTCCTGAACAATTGCCATATTATCATACCAAACAAAATGGCCAGCATTTTGGATGGTTCTAATTTCAATGTTATGTCTATGAAAACGCCGATCTTTCTCAAACATAATACTGGGCACTATGAAATCCTGAGTTCCGCTCATGATTAATGTTGGTACGTTTTGAGGTATCCATTTAGCATCGAAATTAATAGCCGGAGCTTTTTGAAGCCACCAGAGCATAGCTTTATAATTAAAGGGAAGTTGTTCAAACGTTTTTTTTCCTGCTGTGAGACTTTCTTTAGGAAAGTGACAATGTGCGTTGGCAAGTAATGCAGTCCTGAATGTTTCTAGTGTTGGATTTTCTCTAAATTTTTCCCCAGGTTCTGAATAAGTCATTATGTTATTTGCTTTTAACTGATTTTGCCTTTCGCTAAACCATAACTTGGGTGCCGAATTTAATATGATAAAACCACTCAACAGGTTTTCCAATTCTGGGAGCAATAAAGGCAACATTCCGCCAAAAGAGTGTCCGACTAAGATTGGATTTTTAAATCTTTTAACGGCCGGGATAAGAAGATCTTGCCACGAATCAAAATCATAATTGGCATCGATACCATCAGGCATATTATCGCCATTACCGGGAAAATCGATTAGCCAAAAATTTCCAAGTACATTTAAATTCTCAATTAGGCTCATGTAACAGGTAGAGTCTGCGCCGGGTCCCCCTGGTAAAAATAACCAATTGAATAGGGGGGCACTTGAATGATTTTTAACATGCCTGAATCTAACTAAATTATTGTCTTGAAATACTAGACTTTGTAGGTTAGAGGGCATAAGTAGATTTCCAAAATGTCATTACATTTTTGATTTGACGATTTTTGCCACCTGCTCCTGGCTTAACATATCACTAAAAAAATTTTCTACTAACAAGCCGCGAGCATGCAACTTTTGTATAGTCGCTATTGCAAGTTGCTCTGGACCAAAAACATAAACTTGGTAATCACGAAAACTTTCAAAATCATGTAACACTTTTTCTAAAATAGTTGTTTTCTGACCCTCAATCTCTTGTGTCAAAATTGGCGAAAAGAAAAAGTTTTTAAGCGTTTTGTTCCAGTACGAAGGCAAGTCAGAATAAAAATCGCTAGCTACTTTAACAGACCAATAAAGATGACAGTCACGCGTGACATTCGTTTGAATAATTTTCTCAATAATCGCTTTTGCAGGTGAAAAACCTGTGCCTGCAGCTAACAATAATAAAGGATTTTTTTGCGGTTGATACCGGCTGTCTCCAAAAGCACCTCGAACAGTAATAGAAGAGCCAATCGCTAATTGTTCAATAAATTCTAAAGTTGCAGTATCAGTTGGAGAAAGTTTGATATGTAATTCAATAAGACCATCGGATTGCGGCGCATTTGCAATCGAGAATGGAAAAAATTCTCCGGAAGGGTAACACAATTCTAAATATTGACCTGCTTCATAAGGCATTGATATTTCACACGGCATGATGAGTAGTTGCAAGTGTTTGGAAGTTAAGTAGTGCTTTTTAGTGATTTTGTGTGGGTATGTTTGATGCAAAATGGTATCTCATTTAAGGAAATAGGGTCTGCCAGAGATCATCAATTTTGCTAGTGATAGTGGAACACATTTTGATTGGCTGTCCCCATTCACGATTGGTTTCGCCAGGCCATTTATTGGTTGCATCAAAACCCATTTTTGAACCGAGTCCAGAAATGGGAGAAGCAAAATCGAGATAATCTATGGGAGTATTTTCAACCATGACGGTATCACGTGCTGGATCCATGCGTGTTGCCATTGCCCAAATGACATCTTGCCAATTGCGGGCATCGATATCTTCGTCAACGACGATAATAAACTTGGTATACATAAACTGTTTTAGAAAAGACCAAATACCAAACATCACGCGTTTAGCATGTCCTAAATACTGCTTACGAATTGCAACGACTGCAAAGCGATATGAACAACCTTCGGGCGGTAAGTAGAAATCAGTGATTTCAGGAAATTGTTTTTGTAACAGCGGAATAAATAATTCATTCAGCGCAAGCCCTAAGATTGCTGGTTCATCAGGAGGTCGTCCCGTATGGGTGCTTTGATAGATTGGATTATCACGGAAGGTAATACATTCCACTGTGAATACAGGAAATTTTTCAACTTCGTTATAATAACCGGTGTGATCACCAAAAGGACCTTCATCAGCGATTTCATCCGGTTCAATATAGCCCTCTAAGACAATTTCGGCTTGCGCTGGTACCAGTAAATCTTCGTGCAATGTTGTTGCAACTAATTCAGTTTTCGCGCCTCTTAATAATCCAGCAAAGCTATATTCGGACAAATTATCAGGAACTGGAGTGACTGCTGCGAGCATTGTTGCAGGATCAGCTCCGATCACGACAGCAATAGGAAATCGTTTACCAGGATGACTCTTTTGCCACTGCTGAAAATCTAAAGCACCGCCGCGATGTGCTAGCCAACGCATCAATAATTTGTTTTTACCGATCACTTGTTGCCGATAAATACCTAAATTTTGTCGAGCTTGGTGTGGTCCTTTTGTAACCACAAGCCCCCAAGTGATCAGCGGACTTGCATCATCTGGCCAACAAGTTTGAATAGGAAGGGTCGTCAAATCGATCTCGCTGCCCTTCAAAATATTTTGTTGGCACAAACCCCTCTTCAGAATTTTGGGGTGCATGGTCAGAATTTGTTTAAACAAAGGTAATTTTTGTAAAGTATCTTTAAAGCCTCGCGGAGGTTCGGGCTCTTTCAAAAAAGCCAACAATTTACCCAATTCACGAAGATCTTGGGCAGTAGACTGACCCATTGCAAGAGCAACACGTTCTACCGTACCAAAGAGATTAGTTAGAACAGGATATTGATAGCCTTTGGGATTTTCAAATAGAAGGGCAGGTCCTCCTGTGCGAAGGACACGATCACTAATTTCGGTCATCTCAAGATGAGGATCAATCTCAAAGCTAATACGTTTCAAATCATCTTTAGCGGCTAATTGCGTTAAGAAATCTCGTAAGTCTTGATATTGCATCTGTATACTCAAAAACTAAGGAGCAGGCTTTAGGAGCCACCACCACCTTGACGCTTCATGTCATCAAAAAATTCTTCATTAGTTTTACGAACTTTCAATCTATCGATGAGGAATTCAATGGCAGCAATCTTATCCATGGAGTGCAGAATTTTTCTTAAGATCCACATTTTTTGTAGTTCTTCTGATTTAGTAATTAATTCTTCACGTCGAGTGCCGGAACGATTGATATCAATAGCAGGGAATACACGTTTTTCTGCGATTTCTCTTGATAGATGGAGCTCCATATTACCGGTACCTTTAAATTCCTCATAAATGACATCGTCCATCTTAGAGCCGGTATCGACTAGCGCCGTTGCAATGATTGTTAAGCTACCACCACCTTCAACGTTACGTGCAGCACCAAAGAAACGTTTTGGACGTTGTAAGGCATTGGCATCGACACCACCCGTTAATACTTTGCCTGATGCTGGAATGACTGTGTTGTACGCTCTTGCTAAACGAGTGATTGAATCCAATAAAATAACAACATCATGCTTATGTTCGACTAAGCGCTTAGCTTTTTCGATCACCATCTCAGAAACTTGGACATGGCGAGTAGCTGGTTCGTCAAAGGTACTTGCAATAACTTCACCTTTAACTGATCTTTCCATCTCGGTGACTTCTTCAGGTCGTTCGTCGATCAGTAAAACGATGAGATAGCATTCTGGGTGATTCATGGTGATAGCTTGAGCAATATTTTGTAGCATCATCGTTTTACCCGCTTTAGGAGGAGAGACGATGAGACCACGCTGGCCCTTACCAATTGGTGACACTAAGTCGATGACTCGAGCAGTAATATCTTCCGTGCTGCCATTGCCACGTTGCATAACGATACGTTCGTTGGGGAACAGTGGTGTAAGGTTTTCAAAGAGGATTTTATCTTTTGCTTTATCCGGAGTATCAAAATTGATGTCTTTTACCTGTAGCAATGCGAAATAACGTTCACCTTCTTTGGGTGGTCGAATTTTGCCGGAAACCATATCACCCGTTCGAAGTCCAAATTTGCGAATTTGACTTGGAGAGACGTAAATATCATCGGGGGCTGGCATGAAGGAGCTTTCAGGAGATCTTAAGAAGCCGTAGCCATCGGTCAAGATTTCGAGTACGCCATCTCCGTACACTTCCATGTTTCGTTTGGCATATTCAGTCATAATACCGACAATCATGGCCGAATTGGTGGCTCGAGCCATATTTTCGATATTCATCTCCTTAATCATACCCATGAGTTCAGAAGCAGACTTTTTCTTTAATTCGTTTATATGCATAGACATAGTAGATTCTTTTCGGTTGGATTAAATAAAGACCTTACGCAGAGGTGATTGCTCTGGAAGAAACCATAAATAAAGGGAACTAATGAAAGGTAACAAACTGAGGCCTGTACATTCTAAAACCTTTCTAACCTTTTTTCAACCTGCGGTTTTTAGAGGTGTTCATCAAGGAAAGCAGAAAGTTGCGATTTTGTTAAAGCACCCACCTTTGTTGCTTAGACTTTGCCTTGTTTAAAGAGGATTAGAGTTGGTATACCTAAAACATTATATTTAACAGGTGCTTCGGCGTTTTCATCAATATTAATTTTAGCAACGACAAGTTGTCCTTTTCGCTCTTTTGCCACTTCTTCAAGAATAGGCCCGATCATTTTGCAGGGACCACACCATTCAGCCCAGAAATCTACCAAGACAGGAACATCCGATTTTAAAACTTCTTTTTCAAAACTATTATCGGTAATTGCTAAGGTATTTTCTGACATTGAAATCTTCCTCTGGGTGAAATTAATAGACAAGAAAAAAGGGTGTAGTTATTTATATAAGATATGGGTCCTAAAATCAAATTTCAAGTATTTGCTGGATTTCTTTATAGAATCATTCTCGGCGCACCAAGTAGAACTAGCGAATAAGTTGTAATCATTGAAATGACCTTTAGCCCTATCATAACAATTATAGGTGTCCAATCAAAACCCTTCCGGACTGGCAAACGTTTTCTAATCGGTTTTAGGAGCGGTTCGGTCAATATATAGATAATTTGGGTTGATGGGTGGTTTGAATAAATAGGTAAAATCCAGCTGATTAAAACCCTAAACAAAATTGCAAAGAAGAAAAAATCTAGAAAGCTATTAAAGATTAAGAAAATGCTCCACAGCATCATTAATAGCAGATTCGGCACTTGCCAAGCTAAGGTAAAAAGCAAGATGAGCTTTAAATTTTCTAGTAAAAACAATACTGCTAATAATGCGAAATCCACTTCTCGGTAGTTAGGAATGATCCGGTGAATCGGATCTAAGAGAGGCTGTGTGTAGCGTAAAAGATATTGCCGAATGGGATGATGATGTCCGGTACCGACAACCTCTAATAAAAATTGAAAAATAACAATATAGATAATTAGACTAAAACTAACCGAGATAAAAAAACTCAAAATTGCTTGGATGATACTTAACATATTGTTTCCGTAGACGTTATTCGACGCTCATCTTGTCCACATACTTGTCATGGTCCGGGTTACTGGGTGCACACTTGTTAGCCAATCGACTTAGCCAGTTCCACTGCCTTATCGTGTGCAGCATTTAAAGCTTGATCGATCAAATCACTTAACTTCCCTTGTTCAAAAGTTTTAATCGCTTGTTCGGTAGTCCCTCCTGGGGAGGTCACCTGGCGACGAAGTTCAGTGATTTCTTTATCACTCTCAAGCGCCATTCGAGCGGCTCCTAGAGCGGTATTTACTGTTAAGAGTTGTGCTTGTTCTGGGGTTAAGCCCATTTTTTGGGCCCAATCCTTGATATATTCCATAAATAAAAAGAAATAAGCAGGCCCCGATCCTGAAAGAGCCGTGACAATATTCAAATCGTCCTCGTTAGAGAGCCAGACGGTAATGCCGACTGCTCTGAGAATGGATTCTGCAATGGTGCGCTGTTCTTCATCAACAAAGTGATTGGCATATAATCCTGTGATACCACTGCGTAGTAACGCTGGAGTGTTTGGCATCGTACGAACAACTCGTAAATCTGGACATTGTGCCCATTTAGATATTGTTTGGCAGGTAATGCCCGTGACAATAGAAATCACTAGGGGATTTTTTTGTAGTAATGACTCGCTTAGCTCTGATGCCACGTTCTTCAGCTCACCAGGCTTTACTGCGAATACAATCACATCCGCTTGCGCCACAGCTTCTTTATTATTTGGAGTCGTCTTAACACCAAATGTCTGCTGTAAAGATTCTAAGCGCTCTGGTAAGGGATTAGTTGCCCAGATGCGTTCGACGGGATAGTTATCGGCTATGAGGCCCCCGATTAAACTTCCCGCCATGTTACCAGCGCCAATAAAAGCTATTGTTGGATGATTCATCTAAAAGATCGCTACTCTTTAGGGCCAGCGTTTACAATTGTCTCGCTGACTTTGAATTTCTTGAAATTATTAATAAATAAATTAATTAAAGTCTTATTTTCTTGCTGGTAGTTATTGCTATCTGACCAATTATTTTGAGGATTTAGCAGATTCTGATCTACGCCTGGAATCTCTTTAGGTATATGTAGATTGAATCCCGGTAAAATCTCAGTAGCCACGTCTCTAAGGCTGCCATTGAGTATGGCTCGAATAATAGCTCGAGTCGTTGGAATCGAGAATCGTTTGCCATCTTTGCCATAGCCACCACCGGTCCATCCTGTATTAACAAGGTAAACTTGGGCGCCAGTTTCTTCGATGCGTTTCATTAACAAGTTCGCATAGATTTGCGCAGGTCTAGGGAAAAAAGGTGCCCCAAAACAGGTGCTGAAGGTCGGTGCTACGGCAGACGTGCTACCCACCTCAGTGCTGCCAACATGGGCTGTATAACCACTTAAAAAGTGATAGGCAGCTTGTTCTTTGGTTAACAAGGAAACGGGTGGTAACACTCCGAATAAATCACAAGTTAAGAAAATAACGGCATTGGGAATACCCGCCTTGTTTTCTATGATTCTTTTTTCAATGAAATCTAAGGGATAGGCTGCACGCGTGTTTTGTGTGAGTTTGCTGTCGGAATAATCTGGCTGCGCCGTTTGTGGATTTAAAACGACGTTTTCTAATACCGTACCATAGCGAATAGCATCCCAAATAAGAGGCTCATTTTCCTGTGATAGGTTAATGCATTTAGCGTAACAACCACCTTCGAAGTTAAAAATTCCTTCCTTACTCCAGCCGTGTTCATCATCACCGATTAGAAAACGTTCTGGATCTGCTGATAATGTTGTTTTGCCAGTGCCAGACAAACCAAAAAATAAAGCCACATCGCCATCTGCGCCAGCATTTGCAGCACAGTGCATGGGTAATACATCATATTCAGGTAAGATATAGTTTAATACTGAAAACATGGCTTTTTTCATTTCGCCCGCATATAGCGTGCCACAAATCAAAATGCGTTTATCGATCATGCTCAAGATTACGGCGGCATCGCCTTTAGTATGGTCGCGGGCTGGATCGGTTACCAAGCTCGGAACATTTAAGATAGTCCAGGCAGAATCAGTGTGACCACCGATTTTTTCGCGAATAAACAAATTTTTTGCAAATAAATTGTGCCAAGCAAGCTCTGAAATCACGGTGACCGGAAGAGCATAGCGCGCTTCGGCGCCAACGTGTAGGTGCGATACAAAATGCTCTTTACCTTCAAGCATTGCCCAAGCACGAGCCCAAAGGCTATCAAAATGGGCTTTTTCAAATGGCTGATTAATTTGATTCCAATCCACTGTATCGGTCGTCATAGCATCTTTGACAATAAATCGATCTTTAGGTGAGCGGCCGGTTCTTTTACCTGTGTTCACTGTAAGTGCTTCATCGGCGCTCAAAACGCCCTCGCCGCGTTCTAATGCTTTATTTATTAATTCTTCTGACGATAAATCGATACACTGGCGATCAGCGATAACATCATTCATTATGACCATACTCCTGCGTTACATAGGGGAATTAAAAAGTGTAAGAATTATTACAGAAATATACAATTCATGGTATAGACTTATAACATTAACTAGCCAAAGTGAGAAGAGCAGCACCAATGAATGAGATAAGCTTTAAAAATCGCTTTTTGATTGCGATGCCCACTCTCAATGACCCTTACTTTCATCAAACTGTTACATTATTATTTGAACACAACGATAAAGGTGCGATGGGTTTAATTATTAACAAACCACTTGATATTTCTTTGGGTGAAATCTTACAGCATCTTAATATTCCGTTAACAAATTCTGAGCTAGATAAAGACAAAGTATTGCTAGGTGGTCCGGTAGCCGCGGAACAAGGTTTCATCATTCATACTCATCCCGAACTTTGTCCAGGCGACGTCGTCGATCAAAACCATAAAATTACTGTTTCTGCGTCGAAGGAAGTATTGCAAAACATTGTCGAGCAGCAACCCGATAATATCCTGGTCTGTTTAGGTTATTCCGCCTGGAAAGAAGGGCAATTAGAACAAGAAATTGCGGATAATGCCTGGATCCTAGCCGATGTCGATCCGAATGTCTTATTTGACCTTCCCTTTCCACAGCGCTGGAAAGCATCCGGTTTATTAGTTGGTGTCGATTTCGATCGTTTATCAGGTGATGTTGGGCACGGTTAGTTTGATAAACCTTACATTACTTGCTTTTGATTATGGTACTAAAAAAATAGGCGTCGCGGTTGGTCAAATGATTACGCAAACCGCCACACCATTGGAACGTTTAGCCAATTCACCTGCAATTTGGAATGCAATTTCAAATTTAATTTCTAAATGGCATCCAAATGCGTTTGTTGTTGGTATCCCACTTAATATGGATGGCAGTACTCAACCGATTACTGCTAAGGCCAAAGCATTCGCGAAAGAGTTAGCGACGAAGTTTAGCTTGCAGGTGTATCAGATTGATGAACGACTCACCACGATTGAAGCTAAACAAATGCTGTATGATCTTGGTGGTTATAAAGCACTGCAAAATACTTCCGTAGATAGTTTTGCGGCAAAATTAATTCTAGAATCATGGATGAGACAGCAGCAAAGAGATGAGTAACAGAATGAGGCATTTACTTAATCTTGAATCACTCAGTAAAACTGAAATTCTTGATATTTTAAAACTTGCTAAACACTTTCACCAACATCCTACGAGCCTTGATAATCGCCAAATTCTTTTTGGTAAAACGGTGATTAATCTGTTCTTTGAAAACAGCACTCGCACTCGAAGTAGTTTTGAAATAGCTGCAAAGCGGCTAGGAGCTGATGTCATCAACTTTAATGTCGATGCTTCTTCCACGAAAAAAGGAGAAAGCTTACTAGACACTGTTGATAATTTAAGTGCCATGGAAGCCGATCTCTTTATCATTAGACATACTTCAAGTGGTGCCGCTGAATTTCTGGCAAAACATCTGAAAACTTCTGCCGCTATTATTAATGCCGGTGACGGTTGCCATGAACACCCTTCACAAGGCTTGCTAGATTTATTTGCGATTCAGTATTACAAGCAGGATTTTTCTAAGCTTAAAGTGACGATTGTCGGTGATATCCTGCATTCTCGGGTCGCTCGGTCTTTAATTCATGGTCTTTCGATATTAGGAACACAACAGATTTGTGTTGTTGGTCCTAAAACCTTAGTTCCGAAAGAACTGGAACGCTTAGGTGTTAAAATTTTTCATCGTTTAGCCCAAGGGATTGACCAAGCCGATGTCATTGTAATGTTACGATTACAAAAAGAACGGATGAAAAGTGTTTATTTACCTAGCGAAGCGGAGTTTCGCTTCTTATACGGAATCGATTCCCAAAAACTAACGGCGGCAAAGAAAGATGTCATCTTGATGCATCCAGGTCCAATCAATCGGGGTGTTGAAATTTCAAGTGGCGTGGCAGATGGACCGAATTCGATCATCCTGAAACAAGTGACTTTTGGCGTAGCAGTGCGCATGGCAATCATGACCCGATTACTCAATCCTAAGGCTCCACTATGAAAAAGATAGCGATACTTGGCGGTAGAATTGTGGACCCTGCGAATCAAATTGATCAAATAGGACATTTAACGATTGCAGAAGGTAAAGTCATTGGTATCCAAGAAAAGCTAATCGACTTTACGCCGGATTTGACCATCGATGCCACTAACTTGATTGTTTGTCCCGGCTTGGTAGATCTCAATGCCGATTTATTAATGACCCAAATGAGTTCCAGCGAACGGTTTTGGGAGCAACGACAACAAGCTTTTCAAGCCGGCATCACCCATATTGCTACGAGTGCTTTCATTGATGATCGCAGTCTACAAATTCCTGAAATTGAATATTATGCTAAGGCCCCTACCGATAAGAACATGGCTGATATTAGTCTGATTGGTCCGCTCACAGAGAATCTGGAAGGAACCCGTTTATCAGAATTACAACTTCTTACTAATGCCGGTTGTATAGGATTTAGCAATGGTAAGCTCTCTATTATCAATACGCTGGTAAAACGCCGTTGTTATGATTATGCCGCTATGTTGGGAGCAAAGATTTACATCAATCCTGAAGATGCTTTTTTGGCTGCTCAAGGAATGATGCATGAAGGAGAAGTTAGCCTACGGTTAGGAATTTCTGGAATACCGACACTTGCCGAGACCATTGCTTTAACGCAGGAACTATTGTTGACTGAAGAAACCCAAGTCTCTGCTCATTTTCGACATCTCACTAGCGCTAAATCAGTAGAGCTGTTAGCTCGTGCGCAACAAAACGGTCTTAAAATTACTAGTGATGTGGCTATCCATCATCTTTATTTGACTGATATAGATGTAGAACTAGATTCTGGCTTAGCAAATGTCAGGCCCCCACTTCGTTCAAGCGAAGATTTGCGCGCCCTTCGTGATGGCGTTAAAAATGGCATTATTCATGCTATCACTTCAGATCACATTTATCGCTCGGCCGTTAAAAAAGATCTTCCCTTCCAAGATGCGCAACCCGGTATTGCTTCTTGGCCGGTATTGTTACCGCTGGTAATTCGTTTATCAGAAGAAACCGATATTCCACTCAGTACGGCACTGGCTTGCGTCACGCACAATCCCGCCACAATCTTAGGGATTGATGCTGGGCATTTATCGGAAGGTGCGAAGGCTAACGTTCTAATATTTGATCCGAAAGAAGAGTGGACGTTACAGCAAGAAGAACTCAATACTTTTGGTCACAACAATCCATTCAAAAATTGGTTGTTAAAGGGCAGGGTGAAGTATGTCCTTAATCAAGGACTAGTCCTGGATCACTTAGTCGCATAGGTTGATACATAAGTCTTAGAGCCATCGTCCTTGGCAGCTCAATATTATCTACTCAAGGATC